>NZ_JBHXQZ010000001.1:48910-261572 GCF_042717095.1 Streptomyces sp. NPDC058632
TTGTGGGGGCTGTGGTGGGGGTGGTGGTCGGCCGGGGGGCCCTGCGGCCGCCCCCCGCCGCACGGACGGCGTCAGAGCTTGACGATCATCTTTCCGGTGTTGTCGCCGCGCAGGACGCCGAGGAACGCCTCGAGGGTGTTCTCGATGCCCTCGACGACGGTCTCCCGGTACTTGAGCTCGCCGGAGGCGACCCAGGGCCCGACCTCCCGTACGAACTGCGGCTGAAGGTCGTAGTGGTCACCCACCAGGAAGCCCTCGATGCGGCCCCGGGTCTGGATGAGACGGGCGAGGTTGCCCGGGCCCGGCGCCGGCTCCGTGTTGTTGTAGACGGAGATCATCCCGCACACGGCGATCCGCCCGCCCAGGTTCAGCGAGCCGATCGCGGCCTCCAGGTGCTCCCCGCCCACGTTGTCGAAGTAGACGTCGATGCCGTCCGGAGCGGCGTCGCGCAGCTGCCGGCTCACCGGGCCGCTCTTGTAGTTGAACGCGGCGTCGAATCCGTACTCCTCGAGGAGCAGGGCGACCTTCTCGTCGGATCCGGCGGAGCCGATCACCCGCGCGGCCCCCTTGAGCTTCGCGAGCTGCCCCACCTGGCTGCCGACGGCACCGGCGGCACCGGACACGAAGACGGTGTCGCCCTCCTTGAAGGCGGCGGTGCGCAGCAGTCCCGCGTAGGCGGTGAGCCCGGTCATGCCCAGCACGCCCAGGTACGTGGAGAGCGGCGCGGCCTGCGCGTCCACCTTCACGGCGCCCTTGGCGTCCACCAGCGTGTACTCGCGCCACCCGAGCCCGTGCAGCACGTGGTCGCCGACGGCCAGCCCTTCCGCGCGGGAGGCGACGACCTCGCCGACGGCACCGCCCTGCATGACCTCACCCACCGGGTACGGCGCCGCGTAGGACTTGGCGGCACTCATCCTGCCGCGCATGTAGGGGTCGACGGAGAGGTAGGTGTTCCGCACCAGCACCTGGCCCTCCCCCGGGGCGGGGACCTCTGCCTCGACCAGGGCGAAGTCCTCGGGCTTCGGCCAGCCGACGGGCCGGCTCGCCAGGTGCCATTCGCGGCCGGTGGCGGGGAGTGCGGTGGTGTCGGACATGGGGTGACGCCTCTCCTCGAAGTGTTTCACTACCTGAAACAACCATGCAGCTCAATATTTCAGGATGTCAAGCATGTGGGTACCCTGAAGGGCATGGCCGCCACACCCGGTTCACCCCATCGCCCCGACGACCTGACGCTGGAGGTCGTCGGCCTCATCGGCTCGGTGGTGGCCCGCTACCACGAGGAGTACGAGGAGGCGGCGGCCGGACACGAGCTCACCGGCGCGCAGGCCCGGCTCCTGAGCCTGCTCTGCCTGGAGCCCCTGCCCATGCGGAAGCTCGCCCAGCGCCTGAAGTGCGAGCCGTCGAACGTCACCGGCATCGTGGACCGCCTGGAGTCCCGCGGCCTGGTCGAGCGCCGCCCGGACCCGGCGGACCGCCGCGTGAAGGTGGCGGCGGCGACGGAGGAGGGCCGCGGAGTGGCCCGCGGCCTGCGTGAGTCGCTGCGCTTCGCCCGCGAGCCGCTGGCGGCCCTCACGGACGAGCAACGCCGTTCGCTGCGCGACACCCTGCGGACGATGCTGGACGCCGACCTCCGCGGCTGAGGGCGCTCGGCCGCGGGTGGTCCCGCGCCGGCCGAGCGGGACAGGACACCGGCCCGCCTCCACCGCTCGGAGCAGTCCCCCTCCCGGCACGGCGCGGCCTCCGCCGGGCCGGAGCGCCCCGACACCCCATGCGGCCGGGCGCGAGGCCGGGCGTGTCCGTCAGGTGCACCACCACAGGAAGCGGTCGCAGGTCCGGGAGGGTTCCGGTTCCGGGTCCGGGTCCGGGTCCGGTTCCGGGTCCGGTGCGGGCTCCGTGGTGGTCGGGGCCGGGTCGTCCGGGGTCTCCGGCTGGGCCGGGGGCTCCTGCGGCCGGGCCGTCGCCGGGTCGGCCGGGGCGGTTTCCGCGGGCGCCGACTGCGTCACCCCGCCGGCGTCCTTCTCCTTCTCCTCCGCCTCCGCGGATTCCTCCTCGGTCGGCGACCCCGAGGCCGACGGCGAGCCGGACTCCTCCGGGGAGGGGGACGTCACGGACGCCTCCCCGCCCGCGCCCGGCGCGCCGCTCGACTGCGGCGACGGCTCGACCCCGGCCGCCCCGCCGTCCGGTGTCTCGTCCCCGGCCGCCGGCTCGGACTTCGTCCCGGGCACGTCCAGCCCCAGCTCCGCGAGGCTCAACGCGCCCGCGGCCAGGACGAATCCCGCCACGGCCAGCAGCGACCGACGCCGTCGCCTGCGGTGCGCCGCGGCCTTGCGGTCCCGGCGGCCCGCACCCGCCCCCGGACCCTCGTCCGTGACCGGGGTGGCGTCGTCCGCGGGCGGAGGGGTGACGGGGTCCTCGTCCTGCCGCCTCCGGGACCCGGTGGCCCCGCCCGCCCCGGCGGGCCCCGGATCCGGCTCGTGTGCGCGGTCCGGCCGACGTTCGGGTTCCGGCTCCGGTTCGGGCTCCGGCGGGTCGCTCCCGTACGGCGTCCAGGGGGTGCCGGAAGCCTCCGGGTGGGCCGGGAGGATCCCGGCAGCGGTGCCGCACCCGGGGCAGGCGAGGGCTCCGTTGAGGTGCCTTCGGCACGGCTGGCAGTAATCCATGACGCGGGAAGACTAGGTTCCGCTCACGTCCGGTTCCTAGAGCAGGATGTGAAGGTTTGGTAGGGGCCGATGCCCAATGGTTTCGAAACTGTCGAAACCGTTATGCGCGCGACCCATTGACACGTCCGCCACCCCGTCCTTACTGTCACGCCAGCATTTCGAACGTGTGACGAAATATCGAACACGTCGCACCGCAAGACCGACCGGTCACAGGTCCACCAACGCAGCGAGGGGCAACGTCCGTGCGTATCACCGGAATCAGCACACACGTGGTCGGGACGCCGTGGCGCAACCTGACGTACGTCCAGGTGCACACCGACGAGGGAATCACGGGAGTCGGCGAGACCCGGATGCTGGGGCACACCGACGCCCTTCTGGGTTATCTGAAGGAGGCCGAGGCCAACCACGTTCTCGGCTCGGACCCGTTCGCCGTCGAGGACCTGGTCCGCCGGATGAAGTACGGCGACTACGGCCGCGCCGGCGAGATCGTGATGTCCGGTATCGCCGTCGTCGAGATGGCCTGCTGGGACATCAAGGGCAAGGCCCTCGGCGTCCCCGTGTGGCAGCTGCTCGGCGGCAGGGTGACCGACAAGGTCAAGGCGTACGCCAACGGCTGGTACACCACGGAGCGCACCCCGGAGGCGTACCACAAGGCCGCGCAGGCGGTGGTGGAGCGCGGCTACCGGGCCCTGAAGATCGACCCGTTCGGCACCGGGCACTTCGAGCTCGACCACAAGGAGAGCCTGTACGCCGTCTCCCTGATCGAGGCGGTGCGCGACGCCATCGGCCCCGAGGCCGAGCTGATGCTGGAGATGCACGGCCGTTTCTCCCCCGCCACCGCCGTCCGCCTGGCCAAGGACCTCGCACCCTTCAAGCCGGCCTGGCTGGAGGAGCCGGTGCCGCCGGAGAACCTCAAGGCGCTGGAGAAGGTCGCCGCCAAGGTCGACATCCCTCTCGCCACCGGTGAGCGCATCCACGACCGCATCGAGTTCCGTGAGCTGTTCGAGAGCCAGGCCGTCGACATCCTGCAGCCGGACGTCGGCCACATCGGCGGCATCTGGGAGACGCGCAAGCTCGCCGCGACCGCCGAGACCCATTACATGCTGGTCGCGCCGCACAACGTCGGCGGCCCGGTGCTCACCGCCGCGTCCCTCCAGGTCGGCTTCACCTCACCGAACTTCAAGATCCTGGAGCACTTCAACGACTTCGCCGACGCGGAGATCAAGAAGGTCGTCAAGGGCGCCCCGCAGGTGAACCCGGAGGACGGCTGCTTCCACCTCTCCGACGCCCCCGGCCTCGGCGTGGAGCTGGACGTCGACGCGGCGGCCGAGTTCCCGCAGCAGCAGGCCCGGTTCGACCTGTGGGCCGAGGGCTGGGAGCAGCGCAAGCCCAAGGGCACCAAGTGACCGGCCCCGCGGCCGGCGCCGCGGGCGCGCCCTCCGTGGCCGTCGTCGTCGACGGCCCCGGCGCGCACCGTCTCGTCGCCCACGAGCCGCGCGATCCCGGCCCCGGCGAGGCGCTGGTCCGGGTGCACGCGACCGGCATCTGCGGCAGTGACCGCGAGGTGTACCAGGGCAACCGTCCCGAGGGGTATGTGAGCTACCCGCTCACCCCGGGCCACGAGTGGTCCGGGACCGTGGAGCGGGTGGGCGCGGGCGTGCCCGCGTCGCTCACCGGCCGCAAGGTCGTCGGCGAGGGCTTCCGGAACTGTCAGGTGTGCGACCGCTGTCACGCCGGCGAGACGACGCTGTGCTCGGCGGGCTACGAGGAGACCGGATTCACCCGGCCGGGGGCGATGGCCGCCACGCTGACCCTCCCGGCCCGTCTGCTGCACGTCCTGCCGGACGACGCCGACCTCACCGCGGCGGCGCTGCTGGAGCCGGCGGCCTGCATCGCCGCCGCCGTGCTCAAGGCGAACGCCGTGCCCGGTGAGCGGGTCGCCGTGGTCGGTACGGGCACCCTGGGCATGTTCGCGGTGCAGTTCCTGCGCGCGAACTCCCCGGCCGAACTCCTGGTCGTCGGCACCCGCGGCGACCGTGAGGAGCTGTCCCGCCGGTACGGCGCCACCGCCTTCCGCACCAAGGACCAGCCGCTCCCGGACGGCTTCGACGTGGTGATCGAGACCGCCGGGTCCGCCGACGCGGCCCGCACGGCCGCCGCGCTGCTCCGGCGCGGCGGGCGGCTCGTCCTGACGGGCATCCCGGCGCCGGGCGCGGACGGTCTCGACCCGACGGACCTGGTCGTACGGCAGCTGGAGGTGCACACCGTCTTCGGGGCGCCGCCGGACGCCTGGGCGCACACGGTGCGGGTGTTCGCCGCCGGGCTGCTCGATCCGCTGCCCCTGGTCACGCACGAGCTGCCGCTGGCCGGGTTCTCGGAGGCCATCGAACTGGTGGGGTCCGGCGACCCGAAGGTGGGCAAGGTCCTGTTGCGTCCGTAGGGCCCCCGCCAGTACACGCGCGGGCGGGGGGCCGTCGCCGGCCCCGTACCGGTGCCCACGGCGCCTCCTCGGCTCCCCGCCCCGCCCGGCTCCTCCCCCGGGCCGCGAACCTCGTCCGACATAACGAACAAAAGGACATCTTGTGACCGACGCTTCCGCCAAGGCAGCCCGCAGGCCCGGTGAGCAGGCGCTCACCGCGCTCGGCCTGGGCGCTCCCGCCCCCGACCCCGCCGACGCCTCGCCGCACTCCTTCCCCGGTGGCGGCCGCTGGCGCACCGAGGTTCCCTCCTGCGAGGGGCCCGAGGCACTGGCGGTGGTCCTGAAGGAGGCCTCCCGGCTGGACGTGCCGATCCACCGGATCAGCCAGGGCAGCGGCGTCTGGATGCTGACCGACGCCGAGATCACCGAGATGGTCGAGGCCACCGCCGAACGGGACATCGAGCTCTGCCTGTTCACCGGCCCGCGCGGCACCTGGGACATCGGCGGCTCCACCCGCACCGACTCGCGCGGCGCCGGACTGCGCGCCCGGGGCCACGACGCGGTCGCCGGCTGCGTCGAAGACGCCGTGCGGGCAACGGAGTTGGGCGTCAAGTGTCTGCTCGTCGCCGACGAAGGGGTGCTGTGGACGCTGCACCGGGCGCGGGTGGCCGGGATCATCCCGCAGGACACCACCCTGAAGCTCTCGGCCCTTGTCGGACCGGTCAACCCGGCCTCGTACGCGGTCTACGAGCAGCTCGGCGCCGACTCGATCAACGTGCCGAGCGACCTGACGCTCGATCACCTCACCGAGATCAGACGGGTTTCGGCCGCTCCGATGGACATGTACATCGAGGCCCCCGACGACCTCGGCGGTTACGTCCGGATGTACGAGGTGGCCGAACTGATCCGCCGCGGCGCGCCGTTGTACCTGAAGTTCGGCCTCTCCAAGGCACCCGGGATCTACCCGTACGGGCACCACATGCGGGACGTCACGCTGACGAGCGCCAAGGAGCGGGTGCGGCGCGGCAGGCTCGCCCTGGACCTGCTCGCCCGCCACGGCGCGGACCGCGACATGGACCCGATCGGTTCACGGCTTCCGGGTGAGCTGCGCAGGTTCGACATCTCGTCATAACGTTCCGGAAACTCGGCTTCACAGAAGCAGACACAGCCGCGCACAATCCCACACACCCCTTGTCGGTTCCCCCCGGCACCTTCGTCCCACCGCACCGCACCACCCCGCACCACCCCGCACCACCCCGCACCACTCCTTCGCCGCCCCTTCGCCGCCCAGCGACTCGCCCGGAAGCGGGTTCGCACCTCCGGACCGTCACCGCACCCACATCAAGGATGATGATCATGCGTAATCGCAGAGCCGCCCTCGCCGCCGTGGCCACCGCCGCCTCCCTCGCCCTCACCCTGTCCGCCTGCGGCCAGAGCGGCGAGGGCGGCAGCGAGGAGGACAAGTCGGGCTCCGAGGGAGCGACCGTCGGCATCGCGATGCCGACCAAGTCCTCCGAGCGCTGGATAGCCGACGGCAGCTACGTCGAGAAGAACCTGCAGTCCAAGGGCTACAAGACCAAGCTGGTCTACGGCGAGGACGACCCGGACCAGCAGGTCGCCCAGGTCGAGAACCTGATCACGCAGGGCGTCGAGGCGCTGATCGTCGCGGCCATCGACAACAAGTCGCTGAACAACGTCCTGCAGCAGGCCAAGGACGCCGACATCCCGGTGATCTCCTACGACCGCCTGATCCTCGGCACGGAGAACGTCGACTACTACGCCTCGTTCGACAACGAGAAGGTCGGCGAGCTCCAGGGCGACTACATCGTCGACAAGCTCGGCCTGAAGGACGGCAGCGAGAAGGGCCCCTTCAACATCGAGCTGTTCGCCGGCTCCAACGACGACAACAACACCCGCTACTTCTTCCAGGGCGCGATGAGCGTCCTGCAGCCGTACATCGACAAGAAGCAGCTCGTCGTCCGGTCCGGCCAGACCGAGCTGAACCAGGTCACCACCCTGCGCTGGGACGGCGGCACCGCCCAGAAGCGCATGGACGACATCCTGACCTCGTCCTACAAGAGCGAGGCACTCGACGCGGTCCTCTCCCCGTACGACGGCATCTCCATCGGCATCCTGTCGGCGCTGAAGTCGGACGACTACGGCTCCAAGAACAAGCCGCTGCCGATCGTCACCGGCCAGGACGCCGAGGTCGCCTCGGTGAAGTCGATCATCGCCGACCAGCAGGCCATGACCGTCTACAAGGACACCCGCGAGCTCGCCAAGGTCGCCACGAACATGGTCGACGCGCTCCTGACCGACAAGGAGCCCGAGGTCAACGACACCAAGACCTACGACAACGGGTCGAAGGTCGTGCCGGCCTACCTGCTGGAGCCGGTCGCCGTGGACAAGGCCAACTACCAGGAGACCGTGGTCGACTCCGGTTACATCAAGGAGAGCGACCTCAAGTAGGCAGCCTCACGCAGGCGACCCAACCACCGCCGTACACCTACGGATTGGAAGGCACGACCATGGCGGGACCCGTCCTGGAAATGCGCTCGATCGTCAAGACCTTTCCCGGCGTCAAGGCGCTGTCGGACGTCACCCTGACCGTCCAGCAGGGCGAGGTCCACGCCATCTGCGGCGAGAACGGCGCCGGCAAGTCGACCCTCATGAAGGTCCTCTCCGGCGTCCACCCGCACGGCACCTACGAGGGGGAGGTCCTCTTCGAGGAGGGCCTCTGCCGGTTCAAGGACATCAGGGCCAGCGAGCAGCAGGGCATCGTCATCATCCACCAGGAACTCGCCCTGGTGCCGTACCTCTCCCTCGCGGAGAACATCTTCCTCGGCAACGAGCACACCAGCGGCGGTTTCATCGACTGGCACGAGACGCTGCGGCACGCCACCGAACTGCTGCGCCGGGTGGGGCTCGACGACCACCCGGAGACCCGGGTCGCCGACATCGGCGTGGGCAAGCAGCAGCTGGTGGAGATCGCGAAGGCGCTGTCGAAGAAGGTGAAGCTGCTCATCCTCGACGAGCCGACCGCGGCGCTGAACGACGAGGACAGCGGCAAGCTGCTCGACCTGATCCTCCAGCTGAAGGAACAGGGCATCACCTCGATCATCATCTCCCACAAGCTGAACGAGATCCGCAGGGTCGCCGACTCGGTGACGATCCTGCGGGACGGGCGGACCATCGAGACGCTCGACGTGAAGGCCGCGGAGACCACCGAGGACCGGATCATCAGCGGCATGGTCGGCCGCGACCTCGAACACCGTTTCCCGGCGCGGACCCCGCACCACCCGGAGGAGGGCACGGCCCCGGCCCTCGAGGTCCGCAACTGGACCGTGCACCACCCGATCGACCAGCAGCGCAAGGTCGTCGACGACGTGTCGCTGGAGGCCCGGCGCGGCGAGATCGTCGGCATCGCCGGTCTGATGGGCGCCGGCCGCACCGAGCTGGCGATGAGCCTGTTCGGCCGCACCTACGGCCGGTACGCGGGCGGCACCGTCCTGCGGGACGGCAGGGAGATCCGTACCAAGACCGTCCCCGAGGCGGTGGGACACGGCATCGCCTACGTCACCGAGGACCGCAAGCACTACGGCCTGAACCTCATCGACACCATCAACCGCAACATCTCGCTCAGCGCGCTGGGCAAGGTCGCCAAGCGGGGCATCGTCGACGAGCACGAGGAGCGCCAGGTCGCCGAGGGCTTCAGGAAGTCCATGAACATCAAGGCGCCCACGGTCTTCGAGCCGGTGGGCAAGCTGTCCGGCGGCAACCAGCAGAAGGTCGTCCTCAGCAAGTGGATCTTCGCCGGTCCCGAGGTGCTGATCCTGGACGAACCGACGCGCGGTATCGACGTCGGCGCCAAGTACGAGATCTACACGGTCATCGACCAACTGGCCGCCCAGGGCAAGGCGGTCGTCTTCATCTCCTCCGAGCTGCCCGAACTGCTCGGCATGTGCGACCGCATCTACACGATGGCCGCCGGGCGGCTGACCGGGGAGTTCTCGCGGGCCGAGGCATCCCAGGAATCGCTGATGCGTCAGATGACGAAGGACAAAGAGGTAACCCGATGAGCACGGATGTCACCGACAAGACCCCGGCCGCCGCGCCGCCGGGCAAGAACGGGGCGGGCACCGGTGACGGCCTGCTCCAGCTGATGCTGGACGGCATGCGCCGCAACATGCGCCAGTACGGCATGCTGATCGCCCTGGGCCTGATCGTGGTGCTGTTCGCGGTGTGGACCAACGGCGACCTGCTGCTGCCGCGCAACGTGTCCAACCTGGTGCTGCAGAACAGCTACATCCTGATTCTGGCGATCGGCATGATGCTGGTCATCATCGCCGGCCACATCGACCTGTCGGTCGGCTCACTGACGGCGTTCGTCGGCTCGATGGCCGCCGTGTTCATGGTCCGCAACGACCTGCCCTGGCCCGTCGCGGTGCTGCTGTGCCTGGCCGTGGGCGCGATCGCGGGCGCGGTGCAGGGGTGGTTCATCGCGTACGGCGGGCTGCCGTCGTTCATCGTGACCCTGGCGGGCATGCTCACCTTCCGCGGTCTGACCGAGATCTTCCTCGACGGCCAGACCCTCGGCCCGTTCCCGAAGGGGCTGCAGACCACGGCCAACGGCTTCCTGCCGGAGGTCGGCCCGAACACGAACTACCACAACCTCACCCTGTTGCTCGGCCTCGGACTGATAGCCCTCGTGGTGCTCCAGGAGATCCGCGACCGGCGCCGCCAGCAGGAGTTCGCCCTCGACGTCCTGCCGGCCAAGCTGTTCCTGCTGAAGCTGGTGGCGCTCACCGCCGCCATCCTCACCGTCACGCTGCTGCTGGCCAGCTACAAGGGCGCCCCGATCGTGCTGCTGATCCTCGGCGCGCTGCTCGTCGGCTTCGGCTACGTGATGCGCAACGCCGTCATCGGCCGCCACATCTACGCCATCGGCGGCAACCTGCCCGCGGCCAAGCTGTCGGGTGTGCGGGACAAGAAGGTCACCTTCCTGGTCTTCCTGAACATGGGCATGCTCGCGGCCCTGGCGGGTCTGGTCTTCGCCGCCCGCTTCAACGCGGCCTCGCCCAAGGCCGGCCTCAACTTCGAGCTCGAGGCGATCGCGGCCGCGTTCATCGGCGGCGCGTCGATGAGCGGCGGTGTCGGCACCGTGCTCGGCGCGATCATCGGCGGCCTGGTCCTGGGTGTGCTGAACAACGGTATGAACCTCGTCGGCGTCGGCACCGACTGGCAGCAGGTCATCAAGGGCCTGGTGCTTCTGGCGGCGGTCGGCTTCGACGTGTGGAACAAGCGCAAGGTCGGTTCGTAAGTCAGCCTGGGCCCCGCCGGAAGGCGGGGCCCTTTCCTTGAGGGAGCCTGATAGTGGAACTGAACAGACGCACGGTCATCGCAGGAGCGGCGGCCGCGGCCGCCGGAGTCGCCACCGCCACCACGGCCGGTGGGACGGCACACGCCTCGGGCGGCGGCCGGGGCTCGGGCGCGGGCGGCGGGAAGCCCGTACGGACGCTCTTCGGCACGCTCGCGGACGGCACGAAGGTGCACAGCTGGTCACTGGCCAACGGCGGGACACGGCTGAAGGTCCTGTCCTACGGCGGCATCGTCCAGTCCCTGGAGATCCCCGACCGCCGGGGCCGCTACGCCAACGTCTCGCTCGGCTTCGACACCATCGAGGAGTACGTCGCGTCCAGCCCGTACTTCGGTGCTCTGATCGGCCGCTACGGCAACCGGATCGCCGAGGGCCGCTTCACCCTCGACGGCACGGCCCACCAGCTCTCCGTCAACGACGGCGCCAACAGCCTGCACGGGGGCACCCAGGGCTTCGACAAGCGGGTCTGGGACGTCGAGCCGTTCGCCGAGGGCTCCGACGTCGGACTGCGCCTGTCCCACGTCAGCGCCGACGGCGAGATGGGCTACCCGGGCACCCTGCGGACGAAGGTGACGTACACCCTCACCCGGCACGGCGACTGGCGCGTCGACTACGCGGCCACCACCGACCGGGCCACCGTCGTCAACCTCACCAGCCACGTCTACTGGAACCTCGCCGGCGAGAGCAGCGGTTCGATCGACGACCACGAGCTGGCCATCGCCGCCAACCGCTACACACCGGTCGACGCCGGGCTGATCCCCACCGGCGAACTGGCCCGGGTCGGCGGCACCCCGTTCGACTTCCGCAGCGCCAAGCCGATCGGCCGGGACCTCCGTGTCGCACACCAACAGGTGTTGTACGGGCAGGGGTTCGACCACAACTGGGTGCTCGACAAGGGCATCACCGCGCGCCCCGGGCACGCCGCGACCCTGCGTGACCCGTCCTCCGGCCGCACCCTGCGGATCTCCACCAACGAACCCGGACTGCAGTTCTACTCCGGGAACTTCCTCGACGGCACCCTCGTCGGCACCGGCGGGCGGGTCTACCGCCAGGGCGACGGGCTGTGCCTGGAGACCCAGCACTTCCCGGACGCGCCGAACCAGCCGTCGTTCCCGTCTACCGTGCTGCGGCCGGGCGAGACGTACCGGACGACGACGGTGCACTCGTTCGACGCCTGAGCCACGGACGCCGTCCGTGGGGCCCCGCGCGGGGGCGCGTGACGCGTAAACCGCGCCGGGGGTTCACGTCGTCACACTTTTTTCACACCGGTTGAACAGCGCCACACCCCCCTCCGTATGTACGGGTGGCCCGTGCTCCCCCGCGCGGGCCACCCACGCATGACGGGCCCGGTACGTCCCCGGCGGGCCCGCCGTACACGGAGGTTCCATGGCCGACAACGTCACCTCGTTGTTCCGCAGCACCGCGGCACACAGCCCCTCGATGGCTGCGCTGGCACGGGAGAGCGACGGGGCCGGCCCGGTGGACTTCTGCATTCCGTGCAACCCGTACTTCCCCACCCCGGCCATGTTCGAGGACATGGCGGCGCGGCTGCGCGAGATCATCACGTACTACCCGAGCAGCGCCGACACCATCACGGCCGAGCTGTGCAGCCTGCTCCGGCTCCCGCCGCAGTGCGTGGCGATGGGCAACGGCTCGACGGAACTCATCACCTGGATCGACCACCTGCTGGTCCGCGAGTCCCTCGCCGTCCCCGTCCCCACCTTCGGCCGCTGGACCGACCAGCCCATGGAGACCGGCAAGCGGGTCGACATGTTCCCGCTCCAGGAGTCCAGCGGCTTCGCCCTCGACCTCGCCCAGTACGGCGAGTTCATCCGGGCCCGGGGCACCAGGGTCGCGGTGATCTGCAACCCCAACAACCCCGACGGCGGGTTCCTGCACAAGCACGCGGTCGTGCAGTTCATGGACGCGATGGCCGACCTCGACCTGGTGGTGATCGACGAGTCGTTCCTGGAGTTCGCCGACGCCGAGGTGGAACCGTCGGTGGTGCAGGAGGCGATGCTGCGCCCCAACGTCATCGTCCTGCGCAGCCTCGGCAAGAACTTCGGGCTGCACGGAATCCGTTTCGGCTACCTCGTCGCCAACCCCGCGCTCGCGGGCCGCGTCCGCTCGATGCTGCCGAAGTGGAACCTCAACTCCTTCGCCGAGCACGTGGTGTTCATGCTGAAGGAGCACGGCACCGAATACCGGCAGAGCCTGCACCAGGTCCGCCGCGACCGGATGGACATGTCCGGCCAGCTCTCCTCCCTGCCCGGCCTGACGGTCTACCCGTCCCAGGGCAACTTCCTCTTCGTGCGCCTCCCCGTGGGCGCCGAAGGCACCGTGGTCCGGGACCGCATGCTCACCGAGCACCGGCTCCTGGTGCGCGAGTGCGGCAACAAGATCGGCTCGTCCAGCCGCTTCCTGCGTCTCGTGGTACGTCCGCAGGTGGACGTGCGCCGCCTGGTGTCCGGCCTGGAACAGGTGCTCTACGGGACCTCCAGGAGGGGAGCCGCCGTGCCCGAGCAGGCCACGGGGACCGGCTACAGCTCGGGCACGGCGGCCGTGGACCGTCTGGTCGGCGAGACCAACGGCGCCGGCACCCAGGGCCTCGCCGCGCAGGCCCTCGGGGCCGGTGCGGGCGTCCCGGGCCTCCCCGCCGCTCCGGCCGCCGGCATCGGCATGCCGCTCTCCGCCGCCCCTGCCCCGTTCGGGTGGGGCGGGGGCGGCGGGATGCCGATGCCGGCGGCAGCCTCGTCGGGGCCGCAGCAGATGCCGCAGCAGGTCTCCCGGCAGGTGTCACCACCCCCGCAGCCGCAGCCCGTGCAGTCGCAGCCCGCGCAGCAACCGGTGCCTCAGCCCGTACCGCAGCAGGTGCCGCAGCACATTCCTCAGCCGCCGGTCCCCCAGCAGATGCCGCAGCAGATGCCGCAGCAGCCCATGGCGGCTCCGGTCCCGGCACCCGCGCCGGCCCCGGTGCCCGCCGCGGCGTCCTTCGCCCCGTCGCCGATGCCCACCGGACCCACCCCGCCCGGTGTCCCCGCCCGCGGGGGCCTGACGGCGGCGCAGGTCAGGGGCACCGACGGCCTCTCCCCGGCCCCGGCGTCCGGCTGGCCGGCCGGGGCGCAGAGCTGGCCGGAGGCGGCGGGCGTGGGCCAGGTGGTCTGACGCCCGGGGTCCGCCGATCAGGCCGGGTCGAGCCGCCACTGCTGGCAGTGGTTGTTCAGCCAGGTCCACTGCCGTACGTCGGCCGAGTCGGCGGTGGAGCAGTCGGCGACGTCGGCGACCTTGCCGGTGGCCTGGTTGACGATCCGGACGTGGCCGCCGTCGGTGGCGACGAACCGGAACCGCTGGCAGGTGTTGTCCAGCCACGACCACTGGCGCAGGCCGGCCCCGTCGGCGGCGGAGCAGTTCTCGGTGTCCAGCACCTTGCCGGTGGAGACGTTGACCAGCCGGTGCGTGTCGTCGCCGAGATCCTCCAGCCGCCAGCGCTGGTTGGCGCCGCCGTTGCAGGTGTACTGCTGCACGTCGGCTCCGTCTGCGGATGAACTACCGGCGACGTCAAGGCACTTGTCGCTGTTGCGATTGGTGAGGGTGTAGGTGGTGGAGACGGCCGACGGTTCTCCCGAGGGCCCGGTCCGGCTCGCCCCGAGCCGCACGGGTGTACCGAGGTTCGGTGAACCGTCGGAGTTCCAGGTGAACTTCTGCGCCCGCGCGGTGCGCCCGTTGTCGCAGCCGTCGGAGGTGGAGTCGTTGGCGTGGTAGACGATCCAGCTCTCGCTCCCGTCCGGGGAGGTGAAGAACCCGTTGTGTCCCGGCCCGTACACGCCGTTGCCGTCGCTGCGCTGGAAGACGGGCGTGGACTCCTTGGTCCAGGACGACGCGGAGGTGGGGTCGGAGCCGGTGAGGGAGAGCCGGCCGAGCTTGTAGTCGGGGGTCCAGCAGCCGCTGGCGGAGTAGATGAGGAAGGTCCGCCCGCCCCGTTGCAGGATCTCCGGCCCCTCGTTGACGGCCGCGCCCTGCCGCTCCCAGTCGTAGGTGGGCGTGGACACGGTCGAGAAGGAGGAACTCACCGTGTAGGGGTTGGACATCCGGGCGGCGACCACGTTCTGCGTGCCGTTGTGCGTGCTGCCGAAGAGGTGGAGCTGCCCGTTGATGGTGGCGACGGTCGGGTCCAGCATCCAGGAGGGGTTGAGCTGCCCCCGGTAGGTGTACGGCCCCAGCGGATCGGACCCGGCGCTCTCCAGGACGTGACTGCGCTGGGTCGGGTTGTAGTCGGAGACGTTCTGCCCGGCGACGTAGTACAGGTACCAGCGCCCGTTGATGAAGTGCAGTTCCGGCGCCCAGATGTTGCAGCACCGGGAGGCCGCGTCGCCCTGCCACACCTGCACGCTGGGGGCGGTGGCGAGCCCGGCGAGGGTGGCGGACCTGCGGATGGTGATGACGTCGGTCCAGGACGTGCTGATGAGGTGGTAGTTGCCGTCGTGGCGGACGATCCAGGGGTCGGCGCCCTTCTGGGCCTTGACGGGATTGCCGAACGAGGCCGCCTGCGCGGAGGACTGCCCGAGCGAGAGGACGAGCAGCAGCGCGGCCGGCAGGGTCAGTAGGCGACGGGCCATCCGCTGCTCCAGTTCAGGAGGTTGATGCCGAGTTTGGGGGTGCCGTTGTCGCCTGCGTCGTAGTAGTGGTAGACGATCAGGTCCCCGTCGACGTCGTTCATGATCGACTGCCCGCCGGGCCCGACGATGTTCCCGTGCGACTCCAGTACGGGCGTCCCGCCGTTGTTCATCATCGGGACGCCGTTCCTGTCGCGGTACGGCCCGGTGATACTCGTGGCGCGGCCGACCTTGACCTTGTAGGTGGAGCCGGTGCCGGCGCAGCAGGTGTCGTAGGACGCGAAGAGGTAGTAGTACCCGCCCCGTTTGACGACGAAGGGCGCCTCGACGGCCTTGGTCCCGGTGGGCCGGGACGCGAGGGAGTAGCGGGTGGTGTTGCCCGAGAGCGGCTTCCCGCTGGACGGGTTGAGCTGGATCATCTTGATCCCGGTCCACCAACTGCCGAAGGAGAGCCACCACTTGCCGTCGTCGTCGACGAAGAGGTTGGGGTCGATGGCGTTGTGGTCGCTGGAGGAGCCGGACGTGTGGACGGTGCCCTGGTCGGTCCAGCTCCCCGGCTGCCCGGTGCCGGAGGTGGCGAGCCCGATGGCGGAGGTGTTGGAGCCGAACGACGAGACGGAGTAGTACATCAGGTACCTGCCGCCGTGGTACGAGATGTCGGGCGCCCACGCCTCCGGCACGGAGGAGTAGTTCCGCCACCAGCCCGGCCGGGAGGTGAAGGCGTCCGCCCCGGCGTTGAAGGCGGTGCGGTCGTTCGACGTCTTGTTGCTGAGGCCGCCGCCGGTCGCGTACAGCAGGTACTGCCCCGACGACGTCCGCATCATCGACGGATCGTGCGTGACGACGGAGCCGGTGACCCGGCCGGGGTGGGGGTACGCCGACGCGGTGGTCGGCATGAGCGCGAGCAGGGCGGCGGCGGGGAGAGCGAGGAGGACGGTGCGGGTACGGGGGGAGCTGCGGCGCATGCGGGTCCTACCTTCCTTGATGTGGGTGGAGGTCGGAGAGCGTCCGTAATCCCGAACAACGATCGCAAGTTCGAACGACCGGACCGTAGAATCGAACCTCTTGCGCGTCAATGGCCCTCGCGGTCCCCATCGACGCGGACCTCGGCGCGGACGGTCTTCGCCGGCGGCTCACGGTCCGCCGCCTCCCACCGCTCGGCGAGCGCCTCGACCAGCAGGAGCCCGCGACCGTGCTCGTCGAGGGGCAGCGAGGCGCCCACACCACCGGGATCAGGCGGACACGGCGGCCCGGTACGCGTGCCGGTCACCTCCACGAGGACCCACGGCCCCATGCAGTTGCTCGAGAGCGCGGGGAACCAATGGTTCGCCTGCATCGAGGGACAGCAAAGCGGTCAGTTGATCAACGACCGCAAGGTGGTCGGCGTGCTCCAGAGGAGGTATGCCAGGATGCGTGCACAGGCTCTGTCCCTCACAGAATCCGTGAGCCTGTTGCAGCGGATGCGAGGAGACCCATGAGTACCGGTGAGCCGACCTGGTCCAAGTCGACCTGTAGCAGCAGTGGTTCCGGAGACTGCGCAGAAGTCGCCCTCCCCTGGCGCACATCCAGCTACAGCAGTAGCGGCGACGGCGACTGCGTAGAGGTTGCTACCTGCCCCGCCGGCATCCATGTCCGCGACTCCAAGAACCACCAGGGCCCGCAGCTGGCCCTCTCCCTCACCGCTTGGACCGGCTTCCTCACGCACCTCGCGAACTGACCGGCGGCTTCCCTCAACTCCGGTCTGCGGATGAGCCGCATGCGAGGATGTCACCCGTGACCGAATTGTCTTCCTCGCCCGCCGCCGAGGGCACGCCTCGCGACTCCGGACTGGGTCCCCGTGCCGCCGCCGTGCTCGTGTTCGGGTCCTCGGCCGCGGTCCTGGTGGTCGAGATCGTCGCTCTGCGGCTGCTGGCTCCCTACCTCGGCCTCACCCTCGAGACCAGCACCACGGTGATCGGCATCGCCCTCACCGCGATCGCCCTCGGCTCGTGGCTGGGTGGGCGCGTCGCCGACCAGGTCGATCCACGCCGGCTCATCGGCCCCTCGCTCGGAGTGTCGGGAGTGGTCGTGGCGCTCATCCCCGCCGTGCTGCGCACCACCGCGGAGTGGGCACCGGCGTTGCTCCTGCTGATCGCGTCGCTGACCATCCTCGTGCCGGGCGCGCTGCTCTCCGCGGTGACGCCGATCGTGACCAAGCTGCGTCTCACCAGCCTCGCCGAGACCGGAACGGTCGTCGGCCGGCTGTCCGGCGTCGGCACCGTCGGCGCCATCGTCGGCACCGTCCTGACCGGTTTCGTCCTCGTGTCGCGGCTGCCGGTCAGCGGCATCCTGATCGGCCTCGGAGCGCTGCTGGTGGTCGGCTCGGCGCTGGTCGAGTGGCGAACGCGCCGGTGGAGCGGCACCCCCGCCCTCGCACTCGTGGTCGTGGCCGGCGGCCTCGCCACCACGGTCGCGCCCGGCGCCTGCGACGCGGAGACCAGGTACCACTGCGCACGGGTCGTCGCGGACCCCGACCGGGACAGCGGCCGCACACTCGTCCTGGACGGACTGCGGCACTCCTACGTCGATCTCGACGACCCGACCTTCCTGGAGTTCACGTACGTGCGCGCCATCGCGTCGGTGGTCGACGCCGCCTTCCCCGAGGACGAGCCACTCGCCGCCCACCACCTGGGCGGCGGCGGGCTCACCTTCCCCCGTTACCTCGCGGCCACCCGGCCCGGCACGCGCAGCCTCGTGTCCGAGATCGACGGCGGGGTCGTGCGCATCGACCGCGACGAACTCGGTCTGGGACCGGAAGCCGGTATCGACGTACGCGTCGAGGACGGCAGGCTCGGCCTGCGGCGACTGGCCGCCGGCAGCCGTGACCTCGTCGTCGGCGACGCCTTCGGGGGCGTCAGCGTGCCGTGGCACCTCACTACGGTGGAGGCGATGAGCGACGTACGGCGGGTGCTCGACGAGGACGGCCTGTACGTCGCCAACCTCATCGATCACGGTGGCCAGGCCTTCGCACGTGCCGAAGCAGCCACCCTCGGCGAGACCTTCGCGCACGTCGCCCTCGCCGGTGAACCCGCCGATATCGGCCTCGACCCGACCGCCACCTCCGCGGGCGGCAATCTGGTGGTGCTCGCCTCCGACCGGCCGGTCGACCTCCGCGCGGCCCAGGAAGCGCTGGACGCCCGGCAGACCGGCTGGAAGATCGTCACCGGCGAGGACCTCACCTCCTGGATCGGCGACGCCCGACCGCTCACCGACGACTACGCACCCGTCGACCAGCTCCTCCAGCCCTCCGGCCCACGGAGCAGCCAATGAGCCCTTTCCCTCCTGAAGTTGTAAGGGCCTCCCATGAGGAGGGAAGTGCTTGGTCCACCAGCGGGCGGGGATTGCTTCTGGGATGCTGTCGACAGGCCGAAGCGACGAACGCACTCGTACCTCGCAGGAAAGACTCGCAGCAGACGTTCCGCTCATTGCCAACGCAGGTTACGACTCGGCGGAAAAGGGCCGAACAAACCGTCGTACTCACCGGTCCCATCGAAAAACGAATCACCAGGATCTGCGCTCCGCACGGCCGCATGGAGGTGACCCACCAGGGTGGGCACGGTCTCCAATGCCAGACCGAGCGAACTGGCCACCCGCGCCTGCATGGGAACTTTTCCTGAATCAGCTGCGATCATATCGCGCTGCAGGAAAGAAGCAGCTGCTTGCATGGAATCCAGGTTGCCGTTTCCTGAACACCTCAGACAATCCCGCCGGTACGGCAGGCCGACCACAAGACCCAGCGCTCCCGGGACGTCTTCGGCAATAACCCCTGCTTCACCTTCGCTACTTGCGTACCAAACCGGCCGGTCCACCCCACCGCCGCACAGATAGAACTTGGACCTCGACAATCATCATCCTTTCTGTCCAGAGGCGCTTTCTGCTGAGCTGACCACTTGCCGGACAGCCCTCTTCATGAAAGTGCAGCGATATGGCGGATCTGCGACATCACCCGGACACCGTGAAGGTGATGTCGCAGATCTGCCAGCCTCCGCCGTGGCACTCCTGTTGAACTGATCACGCAACAACAGGCCTCTCACAGGACGGAATTCATGGCTTCAACACCCACCCCCACCACGCTCCACCCCGGTGGAGCCGGTTCGCCGACCCGATCTCCCCTGATCGGTTGGCTGGCCGTGGTCTCGATGATGCTGGGTATCTTCTCGATCGTCACGACGGAGATCCTGCCGATCGGTCTCCTCACCAAGGTCGGTGCCAGTTTCACCATCTCCGACGGGGTGGCCGGGCTGATGATGACCATGCCTGGCTTCCTCGCGGCGCTCTCCGCACCGGTGATCACCGTGGCGACTGCGCGCATCGACCGCCGTCCGATGCTGTGCGTGTTCATGGTTCTGCTGGCCGGGGCGAACTTCCTGGCCGCCGCGGCACCGGACTACTGGCTGGTCCTGGTGTCTCGGGTGGTGGTCGGCATCGTGATCGGCGGCTTCTGGTCGATCGGTGCCGGATTGGCCGAACGCCTGGTGCCGGCACGGTCGGTGGGCCGCGCCACAGCAGTGATCTTCTCCGCGGTACCCCTGGGCTCCGTGCTCGGCGTGCCGGTCGGCACGTTCATCGGGGATCTGGCCGGCTGGCGCACCGCCTTCGTCGCCATGGGCATCCTGACGGTCGGCGTGCTCATCATGCTGCTGATGGTCGTGCCGCCTCTGCCGCCGGTTCAGACGACCCGCCTGAGTGTGCTGCGCGGGATGCTCGGCAGCGTCAATACCCGGTTCGCACTGCTGCTGACCTTCCTGATCGTGTTGGCGCACTTCGGGACCTACACCTACGTCACCCCGTTCCTTGAGCAGGTCACCGACGTCGGCTCCCAGCTCATCACCGTCTTCCTGCTGATCTACGGCACCGCAGGCATCATCGGGAACTTCCTGGGCGGCGCGATGGTCACCCGCCACCCGCGCGCCACCTTCGGCGTCATCGCCGGCATGATCGCGGCCGCCACCCTGCTGCTCCCGGTTCTGGGGCGCTGGCAGATCGGCGCCGTAGCCCTGCTGATCGTCTGGGGAGTGGCATACGGTGCTGTACCCATCTCCTCCCAGACATGGTTCTCCAAGGCAACCCCCCACGCACCCGAGGCAGCTTCGGTCCTGTTCACCGCCTCCTTCCAGGCCACAATCTCACTGGGTGCGCTGGCCGGCGGTCTCGCCCTGGACCGCACCTCGCCGTCCGCGGTCATGACACTCGGCGGCATCACCGCCACCTTCATGGTGGTGGCTGTGTGGGCCCACTTCGCCCGGCGTCTGACGTGGCCGGACAACACCTGAAACTCACTTGGAGGTCGTCTCGACCGGTTCGGCAAGGTGCCGGATGCGGTCTGGAACCATCGTGGATCTTGAGGGTCACCTTCACCAACTGCTTGGTGCCCTTGCCGAGGATCGTCGCCGTGGCCGTCTGGACGGAGGTCTTCCCCGTCCCCGGGTCCGTGGCGGTAACCACTGGGGGGTGCCAGCGTGCCGGCGCTCGGTGGTGTTGCCGGCCTTGTCGTGGGTGAAGGTGTTCAGCCGCTCTCCCTGCGGTCCCACGGACTTGTATTCTCCGCAAGCACGTTGGGGCCGCCGACGCCCCGCTTGCCGTACGTGCAGGTGCGGGTGCGCAGGGACGGGCGGGTCGGTCCGTCGGTCGTGGTGGGCACCGGTGGACGGCAGGCGGTCAGAGCGATCTCCTGATGCGGACGCAGTGGCGTCAGGGTGGCGGAGCCGGCGGAGCATGCGTGCGGGGTGGTACCGGAGAACGAACCCGGTACCACCCCGCACGCATGTCGGTACGGCTGGTCTACCAGCGGTACCACCGGCCCTTGTTGCCGCCTGCGCTTGTGGAGCGCATGACGAAACCGAGCAGCCATACGGCGAGCACGATCACCGCCACGATCCACAGAGCCTTCAGAGCGAATCCGGCACCGAAAAGGACGAGGGCCAGCAGAAGAACAAGAAGCAGGGGAACCATGATTATCAACCTCCGATGGAGCGAATGCCCCGGAGTTCTCGCACCACGCACGTAACCTCATGTTTCTTTCACCCCGCAGGGGGAAGGAGCGCGCCCGCACGTGTACGGCGGCGTGACCCGCGTTCGCACCGATGGCTTCGCTCAAGATGCGAGGCCGACGGGAATGGCGAAACTGGCCATATGGCAGAACCACGTCGCACACCCGCCGGGAGTACCAAAACGGCGTCCGCTCGCCGTACCGGATCCGCGCGAGGGCCCGATCACGCGGCCCGTACCGCCCTCCAGACCCTGGAAGGGCTGATCGACCACCCGGCGGAAGGCGTGTCCGCTGTCCGGCGTTCCGACGACGGCTGGTGTGTGGTGGTGGACGTTCTGGAAGTTCCGCGGATTCCCGACACCACGAGCCTCCTGGCCTCCTACGAGGTGCAACTCGACCAGGCCGGCGAACTCCTCGAGTACCGCAGGGTCCGCCGCTACCGCCGGGGTGCGGCCGACGAGTGATCCGTGTTCGCTTCCTCTGCTGGAAGGATCTTCCATGCCCGTGACCACCTACTCCGACGAAGTAGTGGCCTGCCCGCCTCGCTCCGGCACGTTGTACGACGTGCTGGAACTGATTCTCGACCGCGGCATGGTCATCGATGTGTTCATACGGGTCTCGCTGGTCGGGATCGAAATCCTCAAGATCGACGCGCGCATCGTCGTCGCGAGTGTGGACACCTATCTGCGGTTCGCCGAAGCGTGCAACCGGCTGGACCTCGAGCGCGATTCCGGCAGCACCACGGTCCCCGAACTGTTCGGCGGCGGTGCGGCCAAGGCCGTCGGCAAGCGCAAGGTACGCAAGGCGGCCGACACCGTGGGCGACACCATGCGCAAGGCGGTCGGCGGCGGCTCGTCCGACGACGAGGACGAGGACGAGGACGAGCAGCAGGAACGCCCGAAGAAGCGTGCCCCCGCGCGCAAGAGCAGCCGACGCCGCGTGGAGGCATGACCGCGATGACCGACGGTGTGTACGTCTACGCGATCCTGCGGGCGGGAACGGCGCTCCCGAAAGGGCTCGGCGGTGTGGGCTCCCCTCCCGCCCGGGTCCGGACGATCAGGCAGGGCCCGCTCGACGCGGTCATCAGCGACGCGCCGCCCGAGCTGCGCGCGCGACGTCGCGACCTGCTGGCACACCAGGAACTCCTGATGCGCCTGGCGGACGAAGGGCCGGTGCTGCCCATGCGGTTCGGCATGGTCGCACCGGACGAGGAAACGGTCCTCCAGCAGTTGGCCGCCTCCGAGTCCCGCCATGCGGCCACCCTGGAACAGCTGTCCGGCCGCTTCGAGATCAACGTCAAGGCGCTTCCGGCACAGAACGCGCTGGCGGCCCTCGTCGCCGAGGAGAAGGACGTACGGCGGCTTCGCGATGCCGCACGGCGGCGCCCCGGCTACGAGGCCAGCATCAGACTGGGCGAGGCCGTCACCACCGCGCTCACCCGCAGAGCGGCGGCGGCGGGGCAGCGCCTGCTGCGTGACCTCACGCCCATGGCCCACGCCGTGGCAGCAGGTCCCGCCGTCCCGGGCTGTGCCCTCAACGTGTCCTTCCTCGTGGATCGCGGCGACAGCGACACCTTCCTCACCAGGGCCCGGAACGTCGCGGACGCCCATCGGGAGCACATGGAGGTCCGGCTCGCCGGCCCGCTCCCCTGCTACAGCTTCGTCTCGTCGGAGGCCCGCCCCGTACCCGTGGGCGGGGCGTGACATGGGACTGGTCACCGGCCTGCTCACGCTGCCCATCGCACCGGTCCGCGGCGTGATCTGGGTGGCCGAGAAGCTCCACGACGCCGCCGAGCGCGAGTTGCACGACCCCGCCGTGCTGCGTACGCAGCTGGCGGTGCTCAACCAGGAGCTCGAGGCGGGCGACATCACTCTGGAGGAGTTCGAACGGGAAGAGGAACGGCTGCTCGACCGGCTGCACGCCGTGCGGGTCGGCCCGGCGAAGAGCGATCGCGATCGAAGGTGACGTGCTGATGGAAGACCAGTCCAAGGTTGTCGTGGGGGCCGCGCTGCTCGGCGGCTACGTGCTGGGCCGGACCAAGAAGGGACGGGTGGCCCTCAGCGTCGCCACGTACCTGGCCGGCAGGCGATTCGGCCTGGAACCCCGCCAACTCGCCGCGGAGGGGATGCGCCGGCTCGGTGAGGTTCCCCAGTTCACCGAACTCCAGAACCAGTTCAAGGGCGAGGTCCTCGACGCGAGCCGCAAGGCCGCGACCGCCGCCGCCAACCGCCGCATGAGCTCGCTGGCCGACGCGGTCAGCGCCCGCACGGCCCGTCTCATCGAAACTCCGCAGGACAAGGACAAGGACAAGGACGTCGACGAGGAACGCGAGGACGAGTACGAGGGCGAAGAGGCGCCGGAGGACGAAGGCGCGGAGTACGAGGACGAAGAGTACGAGGAGGACGAGGAGGACGAGGAGGAAGAACCCAGCGCGGAGGAGGAGGAAGAAGAGGAGCCCAGCGCGGAGGACGAGGAGGAGCCCAGCGCGGAGGACGAGGAGGAGGAAGAGGAAGAAGGAGAAGAAGGAGGCGAGGGGGAAGAGGAGAGCCCTGAGCGGAAGCCGGAGGAACGACCGTCGGGGAAGCGTGCCCCCGGGAAGCCTCCGGCAAAGAAGTCCGCTCCGGCCAGGAAGACCGCGGCCAAGAAGACGGCTCCCGCGAAGAAGGCGACCGCCAAGAAGTCCGCCCCGGCCAAGAAGTCGGCGTCCAAGAAGACCGCGGCCAAGAAGACCTCTCCTGCGAAGAAGACGGCGGCAAGCACATCGTCGGCGGCGAAGGGGACCGCATCCAAGCGCACGAAGCGTCGGAGGTAGCGAGTCATGGCCAAGACGAAGAACGAAGAGCCCGAGGCGGAGGAGTCCGGACTGGGCAGGCTCCGGCAGGAGGTGTCCGGCTTCTTCGGTGCACAGACGGAGAAACTTGCCGGGAAGGCGAAGGACAAGCTGACCGACGTCACAGGCCGGCTGACCGACGTCGCGGAGAACGGCGGGTCCCTGCCCGCGATCGGCTCACGCGTCCTCAAGGGTGAATCGCCGGTGAAGGCGTTCGCCTCGGAAAAGGTCAAGGGGGTCAAGGACAGTGTCGTGGGCAAGGTCAAGGAGACCTTCGGCGGCGGGGGGAAGGGCAAGCGCAAGTCGGGCGGCGGCAAGCTCATGAACATCATCGAGGTACTCGATGTGGGCTTGCCTCTGCGGACCGCTTACGACCACTGGACCCAGTACGACAAATTCAGCGGTTTCGCCAAGGGCGTTCAGGACGTCTCGATGGAAGACGAGACGGGCAGCAACTGGAAGGTCAAGATCGGACCGTCCTCGCGCAGCTTCAAGGCGACGGTCCAGGAGCAGGTGCCCGACGAGCGCATCGTGTGGACGTCGGAAGGCGCCAAGGGCACCACGCGTGGTGCCGTGAGCTTCCACGAACTCGCCCCGTCCCTCACCCGTATCGTCCTGGTCCTCGAGTACTACCCGGCCGGGTTCTTCGAGAAGACGGGCAACCTCTGGCGTGTCCAAGGGCGCCGCGTGCGCCTGGACTTCAAGAACTTCCAGCGGTACGTCACGCTCACCAGCGAGGAGCCCGAGAGCTGGCGCGGCGAGATCCGTGACGGAGAAGTCGTCAAGTCCCACGAGGAGGCCATGGAGGAGGAAGAACAAGAGGGCGAGGAAGGCGAGGAAGGCGAGGAGGGCGAGGAGGCGGAGGCTTCCGAGGGCGAGGAAGCAGACGAGGACGGCTGGGAGGACGAGGAAGAGGGAGAAGGAGGAGAGGAAGAGGAGGAGGACGGCGAGGCCGAGGACGAGCAACTGACGGGCGAGGACGAAGAGGACGAGGAGGAAGAAGAGGAGGAACCGGAAGAGGGCGAGGAAGAAGAGGAAGAAGAGGAAGAGGAGGAGAAACCGCCCAGGAAGCGTGCGGCCCCCGCCAAGCGGAGCTCCCGGAGGGCCCGGTGACCGACCTCGATTTCAGGCACGACCCTGCCTGCCCCGTCCCCGGGCCGCAGAACACCAACCTCGCCGACCTCCTCGAGCGCGTCCTCGACAAGGGCATCGTGATCGCCGGCGACATCAAGATCGACCTTCTCGACATCGAGTTGCTGACCATCCGGCTGCGTCTCTTCGTGGCGTCCGTGGACACCGCGAAGAAGGCCGGCATCGACTGGTGGGAGACCGACCCGGCGCTCAGCTCCCGGGCGGCACGAAGCGCTCTGCAGGCCGAGAACCGCGAACTGCGCGCCCGCCTGGAGACACTCGAATCCACCTCCGCATCCGCATCCGCATCCGCATCCGCATCCGCATCATTGAGCCGGGGAGAAACAGAGGCATGACGGAGCGCGGTCCCAAGGCTTCGGAAACATCGGAAACGAGTGCCCTCTACGTGTACGCGGTCTGCCGCGCCGACGGAGGTCCGGTCCTCGACGGGGTGTCCGGGGTCGCCCGGGACGAACCGCTGCGTTCGCTGTCCTTCGGTTCCCTCACCGCGATCGTGCAGACCGTCCGGGCGGCCGAGTTCACGGACGAGGCCTGGCAGGAGCGTCTGGCGGACGAGCCCGAGCTCGAACGGTACGCGCGCGCCCACCACGAGGTCGTGTCGGCGGTCGCCGCCCAGGCTCCCACGGTCCCCTTGCCGCTGGCGACGCTGTACAACGGCGAGGACAGGGCCAGACGCGTGCTGGGCAACGAGTCGGCGCGCTTCCACACCGCCCTGAAACGCATCGCGCACCATGCCGAATGGGGCGTGAAGGTCTACGCGGCCGTCACTTCGGGCGAGGACGCGTCGGACGACGACGGCGAGAGGGCGGCGCAGCGGCCGGGCCCGCCGGGCGATCGGGGCAGCCGTCCGGCTCCGGGAGCGGGGCGGGCGTATCTGGAGCGCAGACGGAACCTGCGGGCGCGGCGCGAGCAGCACAGGGAGGACTCCCTGCGTGTCGCCGAGACGGTGGACGCGCAGGTGTCCCGCATCGCCACAGCGTCCCGTCGGCTCCGGCCGCACGGTCCCGGAACGGCGGGCGGCGACCACGGGGTCCAGGTCCTCAACGCCACCTACCTGGTCGCCGAGCACAGGTCGGCCGAACTGGACGTGCTGGCAAGGGACTTGCGGGAACGTACCGGCGCGCGGATCGAGCTCTCGGGCCCGTGGGTGCCCTACTCCTTCGTGGGCGAGGTGTGAGGGATGACGCACGAAGCGGTTCCCTGGGACACTCCGGGTCCCTTGAGCGGTCCCATCGGGGTGCCGCTGGTCGATCTCCTGGACCGGGTCCTGGCGACCGGGGTCGTCGTCAGCGGGGACCTGGTCATCGCGATCGCCGATGTCCCGCTCGTACGGGTCTCGTTGCACGCCCTGCTGTCGTCGGTCAGCGAACGCGTGCCGGCCCCGTGGGCCGACAGTGGGCCGCTGTGACGGCCTCGCGGGTGGACCTGGACTCCGAGCAGGTGGGACGCGATCTCGTCACCCTGGTCCTCACCGTGGTCGAGCTCCTCCGCCAGCTGATGGAACGGCAGGCCCTGCGGCGCATCGACCAGGGCGACCTCACCGACGACCAGACCGACGAGATCGGCACCACACTCATGCTGCTCGACCAGCGCATGACGGAGCTCTGCGAGCAGCACGGCGTCCGTCCGGAGGATCTCAACCTCGACCTGGGGCCGCTCGGCACCCTGCTGCCCCGGGCCTGACGGGGCGGCGATGCGGACGGAGCCGACGACTCCGCCGGTCACCCACCCGAATGGCGGACGAACGGCTTCCGGAGCACAGTGGAATCGAGGGCGCAAAGCGGCGGAAGACATCCGCAGGCTCCGGACCGCCCTCTCACCGAACGACGCTGTGCGAGGTAACTCATGACGACGACGACCGGCAGTCGGAGCGGTAGCGCACTGGGCACGAACGATGCCGCGGGCGGGACCCGTGGAACAACCACCATCGCGGACACCGTGGTCTCGACGATCGCGGGCATCGCCGTGCGCGAGACCGACGGAATCCATTCCGTCGGCGGTGGCGCCTCGCGAGCCCTGGGAGCGGTCAGGGAAAAGGTGTCCCGCTCCAGTGATCCGGGGCGCGGTGTGAAGGTGGAGGTGGGCGAGAAGCAGACCGCCATCGACGTCGACGTCGTGGTGGAGTACGGAGCCCGGATCCTGGACACCGCGAAGGACCTCCGTGCCCATGTCACGGACGCGGTCGAGACGATGACCGGACTGGAGGTCGTCGAGATCAACATCAGGGTGCTCGACGTCCATGTCCCGGGATCCGACGAGGAGGACGAGGACACGGGGGGCTCTTCCTCGTCGTCCCGCGTCCAATGACACGGCAGCCTTCGTGACGTGCGGCAGGCTCCGCAGTACCCCCGGAGGACCTCTCCGTGGACGGAGCTTGAAGCCCTCCGGCACCCGCGGTACGGAAAGGACTCACACGCCCGGCTCAGCCGTTCGATACTCCGCGCCCGTCGCGTCGGTGGTGGGGGTGGTGGTGGGGGTGGTCGGGGCTGTGGGGCAGGGGGTGGTAGTGGGAGAAGCGGGGTCGGGGGACGGGGATTCAGGGGCCGGGGTGCAGTCGTCCGGGTCGGTGGGGGAAGGACCCGGGTCGGTGGGGGAAGGACCCGGGTCGGTGGGGTCCGGGGTCGGAGTGTCCGTCGGGGACTCGTCGGGGGGATCGGGGGTCTCGCTCGTCGGGGGGTCCGTCGGGGTGGAGGGGTCCGGTGACGGGGACGTGGTGGGGGATGTGGACGGGGGCCGGGTGGGGGTGGACGGGGTGGTCGGGTCCGGACCGATGATGATGCCGTCGTCCTCGCCGCCGTCGCCGCCGGTTGCGTTCTCCCGGTCGGCGGGTTCCGTGGCCGGGGTCTCGCCGCCGGCTCCGGGGCTCTTCGGGATGACGCCCTTGCCGTCGGGGACGGTGTGGACTCCCCTGCTGTAGAACTCCAGCCAGTGCCTGACCAGGTTCAGGTAGGCGCGTGAGTGGTTGTAGCTGAGGATCGCCCGGTCCAGGTCCGCGGCCCGTGCCAGGTTCCGGCCACCCGCGCACAGGTAGTGGCCGGCGGCCAGGGCCGCGTCGAAGATGTTGTTCGGGTCGGCGCGGCCGTCGCCGTTGCCGTCCACGCCCCAGCGGGCCCAGGTGGACGGCAGGAACTGCATCGGGCCCACCGCGCGGTCGTAGACCGTGTCACCGTCGTGGGCGCCCCTGTCCGAGTCCCGGATCAGGGCGAAGCCCCGGCCGTCGAGCGGCGGCCCGGTGATACGGCCCAGTGTGGTGCCGTTCCGGTCGACCGCTCCGCCGCGCGCCTGGCCCGACTCGACCTTGCCGATGGCCGCGAGCAGTTCCCAGGGCAGCCGGCAGCCGGGGTCCGTCCTGCCGACGGAGGTCCCGGCGGCGCGGTAGGCGCGCAGCACGGTGGCCGGGATGCCGGACTGGGAACGCAGGTCCCGGGAGATCACCGGGGCGGCCGACGCGATGTCCGGGTCCTTCAGGGGCGGGAGTTCGGTGTGGTAGGAGCCGTCGCCCGGAGGGGCCGGTTCGGCGTACGGCCCGCTCCCCGCCGTCGATGCGCGGTCGTCGTCGGTGGAGGGGGTGGCGCGGGCGTCCTTCACGTCCGGGGTGAGGCCGGGCGCCTGGGAGGCGGTGAGGGCCGCCACGGCCGCCACGGCGAGGGCGGTCGTCCGCAGTCTCCTGCGGGCCCCGCCGGAACGCCGGTGGCGTGTGCGTGCACGGCGTACGGACATGGCGGTCACTCCTGTCGGGTACGGGGTACGGGGTTCGGGTGCGGGGCTCGGGTGCGGGCGTACGGGGTGTGGTCTCAGCGGCCGAAGGTGTCCAGGGCCGAGACGCGCCAGCGGCCGTCGCGGTGGACCATGTCGACGGCGAGCATGGCGCCGGCGTACACGCCCTCGTCCTGCTCCCTCTTTGTGGCCTGTCCGTCCTCGTCCGTGGCCGGCTTGGTTCCCGCGGTGGCCACGCTGCTCTGATCTGCGTAGACGAGGACCCGGGCGCGGTCGCCGTCGATGCGTTCGACCGCGCTCTCGGTGACCGTCGTGGTGATCACCGCCTTCTGCTCGTCGGCCCGCTTGCGGACGTCGGTGAGCAGCGTGTTGTGCTGGTCGACGGCCTTCTCCGTGAGGAGGTCCTTCGCGGCCTTCTCCAGGGCGCCGGAATCCGTGTGGTCGTAGGAGAAGAGCGCCTCGACGGCTTTGGACGTCTGTCCCTTGATCTCACTGGTGCGGGTGAGGTCGGTCAGGGCCGTGTTGCCGCGCGCGGGGTCGTCCCGGAGTGCCTCGGCCCTCGCGTGGGCCCAGCCGGCGAAGCCGCCGAGGAGGAGGGTCAGGGCGCAGAGCAGCGCGAGGGGGAGGGTGGGGCGGCGGCGGGCACGGGGGCGGGAGCCGGGGACGGGGGATCGGGAAGTGCTCCTGGTGCTCCTGGTGCTCTCGTCGGTTGCGGTTCCGGCCTCCTGACGGGGTGTCGGCCCGTCCGTGGTGGGGTCGGCGGCCGGCGGCGGGAGGAGGGCCGTGCCGCCCGTGCGCGGCCCGGTGCGGGTTTCGCGGGCCTGGCGGCGGCGCTGGCGGTTGATGTGGTGACGGGTCGTCGACATCGTGCGGTTGTCCTCCTCGGTGCGGCGGTGCGGCGGCGCTGCGGCTCGGTGGCTCGGTGGCTTGCGCGGTACGGGGCCGGGTCAGCCGGCCGCCGCGCCGCCCACGGGTGCCTGGCCCAGCGCGCTCAGCTTCCAGCGGCCCTCGGTCCGGGTGAGTTCGCCGAGCATGCGGCTGTCCTTGTCGGTCTTCGCGCCGTCGGCCGCCTTGACGGAGACGCGCAGGGCGACCAGTACGCGGGCGCGGCCGGCCCGGTCGTCGAGTTCGGTGACGGCGCCCGACAGCACCCGGGCCGTGGTGACCGTCTCCGCCGCCTTCACCTGCTCGGCGAATTCCGTTCGGCCGGAGGCCAGTTGTTCGTGCAGTTCTCCGGTGGTCGACGACTCCCACAGGGCGAGGCCCCGGTCCACGTTCCGGTGGTCGAGCGTGTTGAGGTTCTGCACGGCCTGCTCCCCGGCGGCGAGTGCCTCGTCCCGCTGCACGGCGTACGCGGCCCGGTCGTCGTGGGCCGCGTCGTACCAGTCCTGGCCCGCCCGTGCCGCGAAGCCGCCGGCCAGGAGGGCGAGGGCGAGGAGCACGGCCGGCAGCGGCCGGGTACGGGTTCCGGCGAGGGCGGCGCGGACCGCGCGTTTCATGGGGTGCTCCAGTCTCCCGCGCATGGTCAGCGGGCCTTGATGTCGGTGATCCGCCACTGGTCGTTCTCGAGCCGCGCCGTGACGGTGAGTTGGGCCGCCGCGGTGGTGACCGTGTCCGCGTCCGCCGTGTCCCTGCCGCGGTGGGAGGTCTGGTCGAGGAAGACCAGCAGGCGGGCCGTGTCTCCGTCGAGTTCGATCACTCCGGTGCGGGCGACCCGGGTGCTCAGGGTGACGCGCTGTTCGGTGAGGTCGTCGCGGACCTGGTCGAGGAGCGCCTGGTACTGACGGGCGGCGCGGCCGCTGAGAACGGTGCGGGCGGAGCGTTCGACGGCCTCGGTGCCGTCCGGTGTGTAGGAGAAGGCGCGGGCCAGGGCATTGCCGACCTCGCCGGCCACGCGGTCGGTGGCCTCGGTGTCGGTGAGCGCCTGGTTCTGGGCGTGCGGGGCCGAACGCAGCTGGTGGGCGCCGTGGAAGAAGCCCCCGCCGGTAAGGAGGAGCAGGGTGACGGACACGGCGAGGACGGTTCGTCGGCGGTGTTCGGTGGGGAGAGGGCGGGCGTCGTCCGGGGGCGCGGCGTCCGGGTCCGGGGCGTCGTCCGGCTCCGTCGCGGTTTCCGGTTCCGTGGTCTCCTCGCCCGTACCCGGGTCGGGCTCCGGGGGGCCGGGTCTGGTCCTGCGCAGCAGCCGCGCCGGCGTCGCTGCCGGTGTCGCTGCCGGTGTCGGTGCCGGTGTCGGTGTCGGTGCCGGTGTCGGTGTCGGTGTCGGTGTCATCGGCCGCCTTCCTCCTTCTTCTCCGCCGTCGCCGCCTTCTCCGCCGTGACCGGGACCGCGCTCAGGGCCCGCACCTTCCACTCCCCCTCGTCCGTGCGGGCCAGGACCGCCTCCAGGCGTTTGCGGTCGACGGTCGGCTGCTTCGCGCCGGCGGGGGTGACCTCGACGCGGACCGTGGTGATGAGCTTGGCCGTGCCGGTGCGGGTGTCCAGCGTGGTGAGGGCGGCCTCGGTGACCGTGCCGCGCGCCGAGGCTCCCGTCTTGGCCCCGGTGCGGCCCAGCTCGTCGCGCAGGGGCCCGGTGGAGGCGGCGATCCAGGCCCGGATGCCCTGTTCGGCCCGCTGCCGGGTGGAGGCGTCGAGCGTGGTGAGGACGGCGATGCCCTTGCGTCCGTCGGCGAGCACCCGGTCGCGTTCCTCGCTGTGGGCGAGCGCGTCGTCGGTGCGGGCCTGCGTGTACGTCCACGCGCCTGTGCCGCAGAAGCCGAGCGCCAGGGCAAGCCCCGCGCCGGTGAGGACGCGGGACCTGGTCGTCTTCATCGGGTGCTCCCGGTGGCCGGAGTGAGGAGGCCTGTCAGGCCCGTCAGGCCCTTCGGCGCCTCTCCGTCCTGGCCGGGCAGGGCGAGGGCGCCGGGGAGCGCGGCCGGTCCGCCCGCCTTCGCCCCGTCAGTACCCTCACCGCCGCTGCCGGAGGGCAGGGTGCCGGGCTTGGCCGGGTCGGGCACCGGGCCGCCCTTCGGGGCGTTCGCCGAGCCTCGTACGTTGACCCCGTCCGCCGCGGAGGCCGTGCAAGCCGCCCCGGTGTTGAGGGCGGGCGTGGTGCCGAGGTCGAGGCCGTTGCGGTAGCGGGTGGCGCCGTATCCGTCGGTGCAGGGCAGGGGGTCGAAGAAGGTGACGGCCAGGCCGAGGTTCAGCTTTCCTCCCTCGACTGCGGTGGCGCCGGCGGCGACGGCCGCCGGGACCTTCACCAGGAACTCCTCCGTGCCGCGCTGCCGGGTGACGGCGATCTCGGAGGTGGTGAGCAGGTTGGCGAGGACGACGCCGAGGCTCGGGTCGAGGTCCCGCAGGACGCCGCTGATCTGGGTGGCGGCCTCGGGGGTGACGGCGAGGAGGCGGCGCAGGTCGGCGTCGGAGCCCTTGAGGGCGCGGGCCAGTTCCGTCGCCCCGGTGGCGAAGTCGCGGATGGCCTGTCCCTCCTCGGCCTGGGTGCGCAGGACCGTCTCGCCGTCGGTGATGAGCCGGGTGGTGGCCGGCAGGTTGCGGTCGGCGGCCGCCACGAAGTCGCTGCCGCTGTCCAGCAGGACCTCGAGGTCGTCGCCGTGTCCCTCGAAGGCCTTGCCGAACTCGTCCACGACCGTGCGCAGTTCCTCGATCGGTACGGACCCGGCGAGGTCGTTCACACTGCTGAGGACGTCGGTGACGGGGGCGGGCACCTGGGTGTCGGTCTGTTCGATGCGGGTGCCCTCGGTGAGGTAGGGGCCGCCGTCGCTCTCGGGGCGCAGGTCGATGTACTGCTCACCCACGGCGGAGAGTCCGGCGACCACGGCCCGGGTGTCGGCGGGGATCCTCGGGGCGGACTTCTTGATGCGGAGCTCGGCGACGACACCGTCGGCGGTGAGTCCGATCGGGCCGACGCGTCCCACGGACACACCTCGGTAGGTGACATCGGAGTGGGTGAACAGGCCGCCGGTGTGCGGGAGTCGCACGTCGACGGTGTAGTGGTCGGCGACGCCCGCGTACCGGCCGAGGTCGGCGTAGCGGATGCCGAGGTAGGAGAGGGCGAGGACGGCGACGACGAGGAAGGCGAGGTTCTTCAGCCGTACGGCGAGGGTGATCAACCGAGGTCACCTCCCGGTGTGGCCGCCGGGTCCGCCGTCGTCCCGGAGGCGGAGGGGGAAGCCGTGCCGGGGACGGAGGGCAGGGGCAGGGGGGACGAGTTCTCCGGGGCGGGCCTGTCCGACGGGGTTCCCGACGACGTTTTCGACCCGGTTCCCGGTGGACTGCCCGCCGGACCGCCTTCCGGCGGGGCGGACTTCCGGCCCTCGCCGGGGTCCTGTTTGTCGGCGGTCCCCCCGGAGGAGCGCCTCTCCCCCGCCGCTGCCGGGGAGTCCGGGTCCTGGGGCACCAGGGGCGGGATCACCCGGGTGCCCGGCACGGCGGCCATGTCCAGGTACACGTTGAGGTAGTCGCCCTTCACGCCTCGCATCACCTCGTCGGTGAACGGGTACGTCAGCAGCACCTCGAGCGAGTCGGGCAGGTCCGTGCCCGCGTCCGCGAGGGCCTTCAGGGTCGGCGCGAGGGCCTTGAGGTCGGCGATCATGTCGTCCTTGCTCGCGTCGACGGTGGAGACGGCGACGCCGGAGAGGGTGTCGAGGGAGCGCAGCATGGTCAGCAGGGAGCCGCGTTGCTTCTCGAGCGTCTTCAGTCCCGGCGAGAGGTCGGTGAGGACGGTGCCGACGTCGTCCTTGCGGGTGGCGAGGGTCGTGGAGAGGCGGTTGACGGCGTCGAGGGCGTCGGTGATGTCGCCCCGGTTGGTGTCGAGGTCGGTCACCAGGGTGTCGACCCGCTTCAGTACCGAGCGGACCTCGGGTTCGCGGCCGCCGAGCGCCGCGTTGAGTTCCCGGGTGATGGTCTTGAGCTGGTTGACGCCGCCGCCGTTGAGGAGCAGGGACAGTGCGCCGAACACCTCCTCGACCTCGGTGTCGCGGCTGGTGCGGGAGAGCGGGATGACGGCTCCGTCCTCCAGCGTTCCGTTTCCGTTCCCGGTCGCGGTCGGGTGCTCGGCGCCGGCCCCGACCGAGGTCTCGGCACCGGCTCCCGGGGCGGCCCCGGTCGCGGGATCGTTGTCCGTCCCGGCTCCGGACCTCCGGGCGGGCGCGACGAGTTGGACGTACTTCTCGCCCAGCAGGCTGGACTGTTCGAGCCGGGCGGTGGAGTCGGCGGGCAGCCGCACATCGCCGTTGATCCGCAGGGTGACGCGGGCCGACCAGTCGTCGTGGCCGAGGTCGACGGCGGTGACCCGGCCGACGGCGACGTCGTTGACCTTCACCGCGGACTGCGGGACCAGGCTGAGTACGTCGTGGAGTTCCGCGGTGACGGTGTACGGGTGGTCGCCGAGGTCGGCGCCGCCGGGCAGCGGCAGGTCCTCGATGCCGTCGAAGCGCGGGATGCCGGTGGTGACCGCGCCGAGGGCCAGGGCGAAGCCCAGGCCGAGGGCGATCAGTGCGCCCAGGGTCAGACCGGCGGCGCCGCCCGCGGTGCGCACTCCGCGTCTCATCGCTCCCCCCATCACTCCCCCTTCCCGGAGCCCGCGGCCCCGTCGCCGCTCGCGGACGAGCCGCCCGTCTCGGGCAGGGGCAGCAGCGGGCCGCCCATGCTGATCTCGTTGAGGTTGGCGCGGCCGTCGAGGGTGCGGGTGTCCGGGTTGTAGGCGCCCACGAGGTTGCCCGCGGCCAGAGGTGCCACGTCCAGTGCCTCGGCCAGCGAGGCCCGCTGCTCGACGAGGGTTCGGGTGAGGGGGACGAGCCGGTCGACGTTCTTCCTCAGCTCGCCCCGGTTGTCCTCGACGAAGGTCTTGACCTGGCCGAGTGCGGTACCGAGTTCCTCGAGCGCGCCGGTGAGGTCGTCCTTGTTGTCGGCGAAGAAACCGACGACGACGTCCAGGCGTTCCTGCGCGGTGCGCACGTCGGTGTCCTTGTTCTTGAGCATGGTGGTGAACGTCTGGAGCCGGCTGAGCGTGCGGAACAGGTCGCCGCTGCTGCCGTCGAGGGTCTTGGCCGCTTTGCCGAACTCCTCGATGCCGGTGCCGATGGCCTCGCCGTTGCCGTCGAGGTTGGCGGCGCCGGTCGTCAGCAGCTCGGACAGGGCGCCGGAGGAGTTGGCGCCGTCCGGGCCGAGTGCCTCGGCCAGGTCGGTGATCGAGTCGTAGAGCTGGTCGATCTCGACGGGGGTGAGGTTGCGGGAGGCGGGCAGCACGGCGCCGTCGGCGAGGGCGGGACCGGTGCTGTGGGCGGGGGTGAGCTGCACGTAGCGGTCGGCGACCACGCTCGGTGCGACGACGACGGCCCGCGCGCCCTCGGGGACCTTCACCCCCTCGTCGATGCGGAGACCGACCCGTACCGTGGTGCCCTGCGGGCTCACCGACTCCACCTCGCCGACCCGTACGCCGAGGATGCGCAGGTCGGACCCGGGGTAGATGCCGACGGCGCGGTCGAAGCAGGCGGTGATGCGGGTGCCGCCGGAGTCGAGGACGCGGGCGGTGACCAGGCCGCCGGCGACGAGCACCGCGAGGGCGAGCACGCCGGTGAGGAGTTTTCTGCGTCTGCTCATCGTTCACTCACCGTTCCCCCGGGCTGCCGCCGCCCGCTGTTTCGGCGGCCGGCATCCGGTCGCGGGCAGGGACGTCTCGGGCAGGTAGGAGCGGGGGACGACACCGCACAGGTAGCTGTCGAACCAGCGGCCGTTGCCCAGGGTGTTGCCGACGAGGCGGTAGTACGGCCCGACCAGCGCGAGGGTCTTGCCGAGCTGGTCGTTGTTCTTCTCCAGGACGCCGGTGACCCGGCCCAGGGCCTTGAGGGTGGGGCCGAGCTGCTTCCCGTTGTCGTCGACGAGGCCGCTGAGTTCGGTACTGAGCTTCCTGCTGCCCTTGAGGAGGGCGCGTATCGCGGCGCGGCGGTCCTCGAGTTCGCCGAGCAGGGAGCCGCCGTCCTCGATGAGGGTCTCGAAGCTGGACTGCTTGTCCTGCAGGGTCTCGGTGAACGTGGCACTGCCCTTGAGGAGTTCGGCGAGTTCCGCGTCGCGCTTGGAGACGGACTTCGACAGTGCGGACAGGCCGCCGGCGGCGTTGCGCACATGCGGCGGGGAGTCCTTGAAGGTGTCGGAGATGGTCTCGAAGCTCTCCGCGAGCTTCTCCGTGTCGATGGCGTCGACGGTGCCGCTGAGGTCCTGGAAGGCCTGCGTCACGTCGTAGGGGGAGGTGGTGCGGGACAGCGGGATGCGGCTGCCAGGGTCCTGGCGGGCGGAGCCGAGCGGGTCGAGTGCCAGATACTTGTCGCCGAGGAGGGTCTTGATGGCGATGGCGGCGGTCGTCCGGTCACCGATCCAGGCGTCCTCGACCTCGAAGGTGACCTTCACCCGGTCGCCGTCGAGCCCGACGCCGGTGACCCGGCCGGCCTTGACGCCGGCGATGCGCACCTCGTCGCCCGTGCCGAGGCCGGCCGCCTCGGAGAAGTCGGCGCTGTAGGAGGTGCCGCCGCCGAGCGGCAGCCGCTCCACGTTGAGGACGAGGGCCGCGAGCAGGGCGAGTCCGAGCAGCCCGGCGACGGCCACGGCGACGGGGTCGCGTTCCCTGACCGGCTTGATGCGTGGCCGCCGGGACCTGACGGCCGCCGGACCGGTCCTGTCGGCCGGGCCGGTCACGCCTGGCCCACCGGACCCGCCCCTCCCCTCACCTCGCGCGAAGGGCCTCATCCCCGGCACCTCGATTCGGTGATCGCGATCCCGGTCGGTGGTTCGGAGCCGTCGGAGGTGGTGACTCCGCTCACGCGCGCCTCGCAGAGGTAGAGGTTGAACCACGATCCGTAGGAGGACAGGCGGGCCAGGGCGGTCATCTTGGCGGGGGTCCGGTCGAGGAAGTCCTCGATCCGCGGGGTGTGTTCGCCCAGGCCCGTCGAGAGCCGGCCCAGTTCGCGGATGTCCCGCTTCAGGGGCTCGCGCCCGTCCTCGAGGAGGTCGGCGGTGACGGTGGTCAGGTCGCCCATGGCCTCGACGGCCTTGCCGAGTGGTTCACGGTCCTCGTTGAAGCCGGTGACGAGTTCCTGCAGGGTGACGACGAGGTCGTCGAAGTCGGCCTCCCGGTCGTTGAGGGTGTCCAGGACGGTGGTGAGGTTGCCGACGACCTGCCCGATCACCTCGTCCTTGGCGGCGACGGTGGTGCTGAGCGAGCCGATGTGCCGGATCAGGCTGTCGACGGTGGCCCCCTCGCCCTGGAGGACCTGCACGATCGATCCGGCGAGTTCGTTGACGTCCTTCGGGGACAGTCCTTCGAACAGCGGCTTGAACCCGTTGAAGAGCAGGGTCAGGTCGAGGGCGGGGGTGGTGCGGTCGAGCGGGATGGTGGAGCCCGGTTCGAGGGTGCCGGTGAGGTCGCCGCTGCCCCGGTCGAGAGCGACGTAGCGCTGGCCGACCATGTTGAGGTACTTCACGGCGGCGGTGGCCGACCGGGGCAGCCGGCGGTCGTCGCGCACGGTGAACGTGACCTGCGCGGTGCGTCGTTGGATGACGCGGACGTCGGTCACCTCGCCGACCTTCACCCCGGAGATCCGCACGCTGTCGCCGTCGAGGAGCCCGGTGACGTCGGTGAACAGGGCCTTGTAGGTGCGGGTGCCGGAGCCCACGCCGGTGTTGGCGACGCTCAGGCCGAGCACGGCCGTGGCGAGGACGGTGACCAGGACGAAGACGAGGGACTTGAGCAGCGGCCCGGTCAGCGGACGGCGCCGGGTGTGCGCGTGGTCCGGGCCGGCCGGGGTCGTCGGGGTGGTCATCCGAGGGTCACCTCCGTGCCGCGGTAGACGGGACCGACGAGCAGGCTGCTCCAGTCGGGCAGGTCCGCGGGGCTCTTGCCCGCGGCGGGGGCGAGGAGTTCGTTGACGAGGGCGTTCTCCTGCGGGGAGTTGGCGGGCCCCAGGTCGCCGTCCGCCCCGGCGCCCGTCCCGGCTCGCGTCCCCACGTCCGGCCCGGCGCCCGTCCCCGCCGGTGCCTGTACGGCCGGCCGGGCGGACGCGCCGGGGTAGGGCACCTGGTGACAGCGGGGGCCGCCACCGGAGTCGTACGACGGGGTGTCGCGGCCGGGGACATAGGCGCCGCGCGAGGCGACGGTGGTGACGTCGACGTGGATGCCGGGCCGGTCGGTGCCCTTGCCGAGCGCCTTGTCCATGGCGGGCACGAACTCGGCGAGGGTGCGCAGCGTGCACGGGAAGGAGGGGGAGTACTCGGCGAGCAGTTCCAGGGTGGGTCTGCCGCTCGCGGCGAGCCGGATGATGTTGTTCTCGTTCTTGCGCAGGAAGGCCGTCATGTCCTCGGCGGTCCGGGTGGTGGCGCCGAGGGTGCCGGCGAGTTCGGCCTCCTGCTCGGCGAGGGTGCCGCTGGTGGTGGTGAAGTCGGTGAGCGCCGTGATGATGTCGGGCGCGGCGTCCGCGTAGACATGGCTGACCTTCACGAGCTCCTTGAGGTCGCGGTTGAGCGTGGGCAGGTGGGGGTTGAACTCCCGCAGGTGGTCGTCGAGTACACCGAGGGTGTCGCCGAGCCGGTCGCCGCGCCCCTCCAGGGCCTGCGAGACGGCCGACAGGGTGGCGGAGAGCTTCTGCGGCCGGACCGCGGTGAGCATCGGCAGGACGTTGTCGAGGACCTGCTGGAGTTCGACGGCGTTCGCGGAGCGGTCCTGGGGGATGACCGCTCCGGCGGCCAGCGTCCGGCCGTCCGAAGGGTTCTCGGGCGGTACGAGGGCGACGAAGCGTTCCCCGAACAGGGTGGTCGGCAGCATCTGCGCGCGTACGTCGGCCGGTACGTCGTCCAGGGCGCCGGGTTTCATCGCAAGGGTGAGCCGGGCGCCGTCGCCGGTGGCGTCGATGGCGCGGACCTCGCCGACGACGACCCCGCGCAGTTTGACCTCGGCGCCGGGGTGCATCTCGTTGCCGACGCTGCCGGTCTCGACGACGACCGGGTCGGAGTCGGTGAACTGCTTGTCGTAGACGGCGACGGCCAGCCAGATCAGCAGGGCGGGCACCAGCAGGAACACCACCCCGGCGCTCCGGCGGCGCAGTGTTCCACCTCGTGGGCGTCGTGGCCGGCTCATGTCACCCCGCCACCTTCACGGTCGTGGTCGCGCCCCACAGGGCGAGCGACAGGAAGAAGTCGGTGACGCTGATCAGCACGATGGCGTTGCGCACGGACCGGCCGACGGCGACGCCGACACCGGCGGGGCCGCCCGAGGCGTGGAAGCCGTGGTAGCAGTGGGCGAGGATCACCATCACGCTGAAGATCAGCACCTTCAGGACGGAGAGCAGGACGTCCGTCGGGGAGAGGAAGAGGTTGAAGTAGTGGTCGTAGGTGCCTCGGGACTGGCCGTTGAACAGGACCGTCACGTAGCGGGACGCCACGTAGGAGGAGAGCAGTCCGATCGCGTAGAGCGGGACGATGGCGACGACGCCGGCGATGATGCGCGTGGTGACCAGGTAGGGCATGGAGCGGATGCCCATGCCCTCGAGCGCGTCGACCTCCTCGTTGATGCGCATGGCGCCGAGCTGGGCGGTGAAGCCGGCGCCGACGGTCGCGGAGAGGGCGAGTCCGGCGACGAGCGGGGCGATCTCGCGGGTGTTGAAGTAGGCGGAGACGAATCCGGTGAACGCGGCCGTGCCGATCTGGTCGAGGGCCGCGTAGCCCTGGAGCCCGACGACGGTTCCGGTGAAGAGCGTCATCGCGATCATCACGCCGACGGTGCCGCCGATGACGCCGAGGCCCCCGGTGCCGAAGGCCACCTCGGCGAGGAGGCGCTGCACCTCCCTGAGGTAGCGGTGCAGGGTCCGCGGGATCCACAGCAGGGACCGGGTGTAGAAGAGCAGTTGGTCGCCGGTGCGGTCGAGCAGGGCGAGCGGGGAGGCCATCGCGCTCAGCCTCCCTTCGGCGGGACGATCTGGAGGTAGACGGCCGTCATCACCATGTTGACGAAGAAGAGCAGCAGGAAGGTGATGACGACGGACTGGTTGACGGCGTCGCCGACGCCCTTGGGGCCACCGCGCGGGTTGAGGCCCCGGTAGGCGGCGACGATGCCGGCGATGAACCCGAAGACCAGCGCCTTGAGTTCGCTGATGTACAGGTCGGACAGCTGGGCGAGGGCGGAGAAGCTGGACAGGTAGGCGCCGGGGGTACCGCTTTGCAGGACGACGTTGAAGAAGAAGCCGCCGAGGGTGCCGACGACGGAGACCAGGCCGTTGAGCAGGACCGCCACGCCCATGGTGGCCAGCACCCGGGGTACGACCAGGCGTTGCACGGGCGAGACGCCCATGACCTCCATGGCGTCGAGTTCCTCGCGGATCCTGCGGGAGCCGAGATCGGCGCAGATGGCGGAACCGCCGGCGCCGGCGATGAGCAGGGCGACGATGAGCGGGCTCGCCTGCTGGACGACGGCGAGGACGCTGGCGCCTCCGGTGAACGACTGGGCTCCCAGCTGCTGGGTCAGGGAGCCGACCTGGAGGGCGATGACGGCGCCGAAGGGGATCGAGACGAGAGCGGCGGGCAGGATGGTGACGCCCGCGACGAACCAGAACTGCTCGACGAACTCGCGGAACTGGAAGGGTCTCCGGAAGATGGCACGGCTCACTTCGACGGCGAGCGCGAAGAGCCGGCCGGTCTGCCGCAGCGCGCCGGTGATCATGCGCCGCTCCCGGTGGCGGGCATCGGCAGGGTGGGTGCCTGGGCGCTTCGGGCGTAGGTCTCCCGGATGGCGGACCGTGCGGCGGGCGGCAACCGGTCGAGCATGCCCATGACTCGTTCGCGCCGCCGGGCGACGGCCCGGCGCGGCGGGAGACCGGGCGACGGCTCCAGCTGCGGGACGATCCGCCGGGGCCGGGCCGCGTCGGCGACGGCGGTGCCCGCCTCGGCGGCGAGGGTGGCCGCGTCCTTCTCCTCGGACATCCCGATGGGGCCCTCGCGCCGGCCGCCGAGGAACTGGGCCACGACCGGCTCCTCGCTGGTGAGCAGCACCTCGCGCGGGCCGAAGGTGACCAGCTCGCGTCTGAAGAGCATCCCCATGTTGTCGGGCACGGTGGCGGCGATGTCGAGGTTGTGGGTGACGATCAGCATCGTCGCGTCGATCTGCGCGTTCAGGTCGATCAGCAGTTGGGAGAGGTAGGCGGTGCGGACCGGGTCGAGCCCGGAGTCCGGTTCGTCGCAGAGGACGATCTGCGGGTCCAGCACGAGCGCGCGGGCCAGGCCGGCCCTCTTGCGCATGCCGCCGCTGATCTCTCCCGGAAGCTTGCCCTCCGCGCCCAGCAGCCCGACGATCTCGATCCGCTCCATGACGATGCGGCGGATCTCGGACTCCTTCTTGCGGGTGTGCTCGCGCAGCGGAAAGGCAATGTTGTCGAAGAGGGACATCGACCCGAAGAGGGCTCCGTCCTGAAACATGAGACCGAAAAGTTTCCGGGTCTCGTAGATATCCCTTTCGGGACTGTTCACCATGTCCACCCCGTTGATGAGGACACGGCCCTCCTCGGGCTTGAGCAGCCCTATGAGCGACTTCAGGAAAACGGTCTTCCCGGTGCCGGACGGCCCCAGCATCACGCTCACCTCCCCGGCAGGGAGGGTGAGTGTCACGTCCCGCCAGATGCTCTGCTTACCGAAGGACTTGGTCAGGCCCTCGACCACCACTTCGATTCCCATATCACCTCCAGCGGACGCAGGTCGGATGTGCACTGCGGGCGCACATTAAGTCGGTGCGGAGCGTACTGACAACGGGCGCGGCGCCGGGCTCCCGTTCCCTTTCCGGAACTTGTCACCGCACAGACAACCCGCCGGCCGCCCTTGTCTCCGGGGAGACAAGGGCAGGGTCTCGCGGCTCCGGGGGCGCGAATCCGCGAGGCCCTGCCCACGGACGTCCGGGCCGGTGGGAGGGCGAGGCCGGAAAGCATCCGTCGTGGCCCCGGCCGACGGGGGCCACCGACCTGGAGCCGTGCACCACACCGGCACGTTACGGTCGAGTAACCTCGGCGGGCAATACCGTGATCCGAGTTTTCCGGGATGCCTGCTTCAGCCATCCGAAACCTGTCAGGGCGCAGATAAAACACGTCTCGGAAATTGTCACCGGGTGAGCAGATCGACTCAGCGGCGACCGGTGGACGGCGAGATCCCGCACCACCGGACGAAACGTCGACATTGACACTCGATGACTAAGACGACCCGTGGACCACTCACCCCGGAAACAGATAGTTCTACTTTCAAAAGAATCATGAACAGTGGCACTGTTCGGCTAAGTTTCCCGCAAGTAACGTCATTTCCCGCGGACGGGGAACACCGAGCCGCGGGCCGCACGGCCTTCCCTCGATCGCCCGGCCACGGCCCATCTCTGCCGGCCAATCCACAAGGAGTCCTGACGTCATGAAGAAGAACACGAGAAGGTTCGCAGTCGTGGCGGGTGCGGCCGCGGCCGCCTTCGGCCTCACCGTCGCGCCCGCCTCGGCGGTGCCCTCCACGGTGTGGACCGTCACCCCGGCGGGCAGTTACACGGCGACGAACAGCGGCAACATCGTGCTGACCGCCACCATCCCGATGACGTGCACGACCTCGAGTGCGTCGGGCAGCATGGCGAGCGCGACGGGCAACCCGGCGACGGTCGCCACCATCAACGCCATCAACTTCGGCACCGCCGCCTCGCCGTGCACCAGCGTCCTGGGCAACGTCACCACCGTGGCGGTCACCCCCTGGACCGTCGTCGCGCAGGACTACACCGCCGCGACCGGCGTCACCAAGGGCTACGTCGGCAACGTCAAGGCCAACGTGACCGCCGGTGCCTGCAAGTTCACGGTGACGGGCAAGGCCTCGGCCACCTACACCAACTCCACCGGTGTCCTGGCCGTCAGCAGCGTCGCCGGTGACCTGGCCGTCAGCTCCAGCCCCGCCCCCGTCAACTGCGGCTCCGTGGTCACGACCGCCACCAGGCCCATCTTCAAGGGCAACTACGTCATCAAGGCGTCGAACGGCTCCATCCCGAAGATCGTCGGCTCCAACCCGTAAGGAGCCACCCGCTCGCGTCCGCCCGGCCGGTGTTCCCGGCCGGGCGTTCGCGGGCTCCGTGCCGCGTTCCACCGACACCGGCCCCCTACCCGAGCGGAGTTGTATGAGAGGCCACCGAGCCGCCGTTCCACGGCCGCACCGTGTCCGCGCCAGGAGTGCGTCGATCGCCGCGTTCGTCGTGCTCGCCGCCCTGGTCCCGGCCGCGGCCACCGCCGCGGGCACCCAGGAGGTCGGCGTCGAACTCCCCTACGTCTGCGCGCTCCCCTCGGGAGAGCGGCCCGCGACGGTACGGATCTCGGCACACTTCCCGGGCCGGGCGAAGGCGGGCGAGGCGTTCTCACCCACCGACGTCACCACCACCGTGGAACTGCCCGCCGAGGCGGTCGCGGACCTCACCGCGTCCAAGGCCGCCACCGCGCGGGCCGCGACCCGCCTCGGTGTCGGCGTCACCCAGGGCGAAGCGGCGGCGGAGGCGACCTGGCGCGGGACGGCGGAGCCGGTCCCCCTCCCCGAGTCCGGGCCGCTGACACTGACCACGACGGGCGACGTCCCCTCGGTGACCGGCCGGAGCGACGGCGACCTGACGTTCCGGGCCGGCGGCCTCGCCGTCGACCTGGCGCTCGGTGCCGCGGACGGCACCGCCACCGAACCCGGTTCGCTGACCGTCGACTGCTCCCTCGCCGGGGACGCGCCGGAAGAGGGGCTGCTGACCACCGTGCCGGTCGGACCGCGGACGGCGGATCCGGACGGCACGCCGACCCCGTCGGGTCCCTCTCCCGGATCCTCCGGTGCGTCCTTCGGGCCGCAGGACGCACCGGAGGACCGGCAGGACCGGCAGGGGGACCGCGCGCCGGAGGTGGCAGAGGGCACGCCCGGCGGTACCGCCGCGGGCCCCGGCGCACCCCCGTGCCTCTACGACGACGGGCACCCGTCCACGTCGGCGTCGCTGAACGCCTATGTCACCGGCTACACGAACGTGGAAAAGCTGAGAGGGGCCTCGCTCATCCCCCTGTCCTGCGTGCTGATCGAGCAGGGCCCCACGGACATCGAGTTCTTCCCGGACTTCAGCGGGGGCCACCTGACCCAGCACTCGGAGGGAACGCTCCGCCACCGGGGACGCCCGCGGACTCCACCGTTCCAGGCCACCTTCCTGACCTTCGGCTTCACTCCGACAAAGGCCACCATGGTGCTGGAACAGACGGGCCCCATGACCATGGACGCCAGCGGCGAGACCTCGTTCATCACTCTGTTCACCAGCCTGGAAACCCGTGTGCGGGTCCCGCTGGTCCTGCGGGTGACCGCTCTCGAGGTCAACGGGACCCCCCTGGAGGTCGGGCCCGACTGCAGGACGGAAAGGCCCCTCCGCTCCCCCGAGCCCGACCCCTCGGCGTATCCCGGCGACCATCTGGTGCTGTCCGGGAGCAGCACCCACCAGCCTCCCGACCAGCCCACCGGCTACCTGCTCAGTTCCGGCGGCCCGCTGACCGGCGAGGTGACCATCCCGGCCTTCACCGGCTGCGGCACCGGCGGCGAGAACCTCGACCGCCTCCTCACCGCCTCCGTCTCCGGCCCCGGCAACTACGTCAAGCAGATCCAGGGCCAGACGTGCGCGGTACAGGTGTTCAACCCCCTCGAGTGCACCGAGGACCTGCAACCCCTCAAGATCCCCGTCCCCGAGCGCTGATCCGTACCGTCCGCGCTCCCTCCCACGGAAGGTCATCACCATGCCCCTGCTCTCCACCCGCACCAGGCTCGCGACCGTCTCCGCGCTGACCGCGCTCGGCGCCTTCGCCTCCATGGGCACCGCCACCGCCGCCGACCCCGCGCTGAACGGCGAGTGGGCGCCCTTCACCCGCTGCCCCGTCGACGCGGGGGCGATGCTGGCCGCCGACGGCCTCGAGAAGACCCCGCAGTGCGTGGTCTCCACCTCCGCCGGCGGCTCCATCAAGCTGGGCAAGACCACCGTGGTCTCGGGGAGGACCAACCTCCAGATCGGCGTCGTGCAGAACGCGGACGGCACGAGCAGCGTCGTCGCCCCGCCCTCCGGCGCGCTCGTCGCCGACCCCGCCACCGTCCCCGGCGGCCTGCTCGGCCTGATGTGCCCGAGCGATGTTCCGGTGATCACGGCCATCTGCAGGACGCTCGACGACTCCAGCCTCAACAGGATCACCGCCACCATGGAGTCCGTCGGCGCGCCCTACGCCTTCGACCAGACCGCGGGCATCCTCACGGACATGCCGATCGTCGCCCTCCCGGTCCGCGTCCACCTGGAGAACCCTCTCCTGGGCAGCAAGTGCTACATCGGAACGGCCTCGAACCCCATCGTGCTGCGCCCTAGGAACCTCGACTACCCCGAGTTCGGGATGAGCTTCTTCAAGGGCGACGGCGCCCCCGACGAGGCCGGTGAGATGAGCCGGATCAACCTCACCGGTGCCACCCAGAACGACAGCACCTTCGCGGTGCCCGCGGCCACCGGCTGCGGTCTGAACATCGGCCTGATCAACGCCGCGGTCAACGCGAAGACCGGGCTGCCCTCCGCCGCCGGGAACAACAGCGTCACCCTCGACAACACCCAGACGCACCTCACCGGACTCAACGCGCCCGGCACCGTCGCCCCCGACGCCGGCAGGGTACTCGCGGAGAACTGGCACTCCGCCGTCAAGTAACAGCCACGGAGCGGTGGTTCCCGGCCGTCCCGCTGGCCGGCCGGTGCACCCGTACGTCACTTCTGCTCAAAGCGTGTACAAGGCAACCGAGTTGATTTAGCTTCAGCGTGCCAGAACGGCGTGACCCCAAGGACCCGGCCGGACGTCATCCGCCCTCCGGCGGAGCGGCGTCCGGCCGGCCACCCCGCCGGACACCTCTGAGAGCAAAGGGTGACTCATGCCCGCGATCACACGGTCACCGGAGGCCGGGGAACCGCTCGGCCCCCTCCCCAGGCAGTTCGCGGCCTTCATCCGGCCGGAACTGCCGGGACTGCTGAACGAGATACGGATGGAGGTCGCCCGCGCCTACCCGGTGTACGGCCGGCTGTTCAACGGCCCCGACGGGGACGCGATCCGCCAGGGCGTGGAGCATACGCTGACCGCCTTCGTGGACCGGGTGGCCGACCCCGGCCAGAGCTCGGGACCACGGGACGAACTGCTGCGCCGGTTCGGCCGGGTGGAGGCCTACGAGGGCCGCGACCTGGAGACCCTGCAGAGCGCCTACCGGCTCGGCGCCCGCATCGCGCTGCGCCGGGCCAAGACGATGGGGCGCCAGTACAACCTCTCCCCCGCTCTCGTCCTCACCTTCGCGGACGCCCTCTTCGCGTACGTCGAGGAGCTGGAGGCGATCACCCGCGAGGGGTACGTGGAGGTGCGGGAGCGGACCGCGTCCGAGGTGTCGGCGTTACGAAGACAGCTGTTGCACCTGCTGCTGGCCGCGCCGCCGCTGCCCCGGACGACCGTCTCCGAACTGTGCGAGGCCGCCGCCTGGGAACTGCCCCGGGAGTGCACCCTCGTCGCCCTCCGTCCTCCGGTGCCCCACCACATCCAGGCGGGTCTCGACGACGACGTCCTCGCCGACCTCGACATCCCGCAGCCGTGCCTGCTCGTCCCCGGAGGCCTTACCCCGGGGCGCCTCACCATGCTCGGCACGGCCCTGGCCGGCGCCCGCGCCGCGGTGGGCCTGACCGTACCTCTCGCGCAGAGCGCCGACTCCGTCCGCTGGGCCCGCCGTGTGCTCCAGCTCGTCGACGACGGTGTCGTGCCCGACACTCCGCTGATCCACTGCGCGGACCATCTGACGACCCTGTGGCTGTTGTCCGATCCCGCCCTCGTCGACCACCTCGCGGCCCGCGAACTGGCCCCCCTCGGCGGACTGTCCCCCAGCCGGCGCGAACGGCTCGTCGAGACCCTCCGGGTCCACGTCTCCACCCGGGCACCCGCCGAGCAGGTGGGCGAGATACTGGGCGTCCACGCCCAGACCGTCCGCTACCGTCTTCGGAGCCTGGACGGCTACCTGGGTGACAACCTCAGCGACCCCGACCACCGCTTCGCCCTCGAAGCGGCCCTGCGCGCCCTCCACCTGCGCGGCCTCGACAGCCAGGAGTGACTCCCCGCAGCCGGCCCTCTCCCCCGCGGCCCGGGCCGGCCCGCCCACGCACCGTGCGGTGGCGCGACGGGACGTCTCCTCCGGGGAATGCCGACGGCGCAGACCGGTGTGCGGCCCGTGCGGCCGGGGGCCGGACGCACGGGCCGCGTGCCTGTCACCCCGTCAGGAGCCGGGGCACTCCTTCCAGGCCATGTGGTAGGTCGTGCTGATGTCTCCGTCGGTGGAGTCCATCGTCATGAAGCTGACCTTGTCGGGGGACGAGGTGCCGGCGCTGACGCGCAGCTCGGTGTTGATGTTGAAGTTGCGCTGGACGCCGCAGGGGGCGTAGACGAGCTGGGCCCAGTCGGTGGTGTCCGTGGCCTGCCAGTTGTCGTCGTAGGGGCCGGCGAACGGGTGGCTGCGGTACTCCGTGTTCGGGGAGCCCTGGAAGTAGTACGAGGCTCGCTGTGTGCCGCTCGCGCCGGGCTGGAGGGCGGCGAAGCCGCGGTAGTCGGCGCCGGCGACGGCGTAGGTGAAGCCCTGGGGGACGTGGACGATGAGGCTGAGCTGGCAGTTCTTGCGGAAGGCCGTGGGGTCGGAGGTGCCGCCCGCCTGGGCGAGGTAGTCGCTGTACGTCACTGTGAACGCGGTGTTGTCCTCGGAGACGGCGACCGCGGTGGTGCCCTGGGGACAGCCGGAGCCGTTCACCGTGGCGACCTTGATGACGATCTTGTCCGGGGGCGGGTCCACGAACCCGGTCGACGGGTCGTGCGCGGGGATCGCGGCGGTGAGCAGCGCGGCCACCGCGGTGCTGAGAAGCAGGCCACCAGCCATGGTTCTCCCTCTTCGTTCAGTGGGGGGTGAATGGGACGCGATGACGAGAAAGTCATGCACCTGACAAATTGCGAGTGGACTCCCGGCCTCCGTGAAGGAGGCGGGGAGATGACGTGAAGACCGGGAGCGCTCGCATCGTAGGCGGCGCGACGGAGGGCGGACAGGAGGAACTCCGGCCATTCGGCCCCACCGCGCCGCCCGGGCGTTCACAGGGAACGGGCGAGGGGAACAGCCCTCGCGCGCGTCACTCGTACCGGGTGAAACGGACGTACCGGGAACCTGGCGTGAACACAGTGGTGCCCCGGCATAGACAATGGCCCACCAGGACCACCCGTCCCCCCGGGGGGCCAGGACCACTCGACGGCACCACCCGCGGCCCTATGCGGCCGCACCAGCGGCACAACAGGAGGCGGCTCCCTTGGAGCTCAGCAGGCGTACCTTCACCGCGCTGGCCGGCACGGCGGCGCTCGGCCTCGCGCTGGCCGGCAGCAGAGCGGCAACCGGCTCGAACGGGACGCGTGCCGTGCCGACGGGGCCGCCGCCCGCCCCGCCGCGCGCGGACGGCGAACGGCACGAGGTCGGCTTCGACCGGTACTCGCTCCTCGTCGACGGCCGGCGGCTGGTGCTCTGGTCGGGCGAGATGCACCCCTTCCGGCTGCCGAGCCCGTCCCTGTGGCGGGACGTGCTGCAGAAGCTGCGCGCCCACGGCCACAACGCGGTCGGTGTCCCCGTCCCCTGGAACCTCCACTCCCCCGCGCCCGGCACGCACGACTTCACCGGCGTCCGCGACCTCGACCTGTTCCTCACCATGGCCGCCGAGGAGCGGCTGTACGTCGTCCTGCGCCCGGGGCCGTACCTCGGGACCGCCGATCTCGACGCCGGGGGCTTCCCCGGATGGCTGACGGTCGCCGAGGGCGCGGCCCGGGCCGCCGACCCCGCCTGTCTGCGGCATGTGGACGCCTGGCTGGGGGCCGTGAACGCCATCGCCGTCCGGCATCTGTTCACCGGGGGCGGCGGCACCGTGCTCCTGTACCAGCTCGAGGACCGGTACGAGGGACAGCGCGACGACGCGGGCGCCTACATGTCCCACCTCTACAAGAAGGTGCGCGCCGACGGGATCGACGTACCGCTGTTCCACAACGACGGCGGCGCGGACGGGCCGTGGGCGCCCGGGCCCTTCCCCACCGGCACGAAGAAGGGCGAGGCGAACTGGCTGTACGGGTTCGAGTTCTCGCCCGTGCCCGGTGAGGTGCCGGCCGATCTCGGGTACTTCGGCAGGCGCGGGGCGGGGGCCGGGGCGAGCGCGCGCACGCCCGGGTTCGTCGCCGGGGCCGTCGTCGGCGCGTCCGATCCCTGGGGCGGGGTCACCTCCGGCGGCAAGGGGTACACAGAGGTGCGCGCGGCATGGGGCCCGGCGCACGAACGGAGCAGTCTCCTCACCAGTCTCGCCAACGGGATCACCCTGCACAACGCGCGCATGGCGGTGGGCGGGACCTCGTGGGGGTGGCTGGCCTCGCCGGACGTCTACACCTCGTACGACTACGGGGCCCCGATCGACCAGGCCCGCCGGCCCACCGTCAAGCTGGGCCCGCTCCACCAGCTCGGGCATCTGCTGCGGACCGTGCCGGACCTCGCCCGCCTCGAACCGGCGTCCGCGGTGCGGCCGCAGGACGACCGGCTGAAGGTCTACCACCTGGCCAACCCCGACACCGACGCCCAGGTGTACGTCCTGCGCAACGACTCCGCCGAGGAGGTCAGGTCGGCGCTGCCGGGCACCGACGTCGACGTGCCGGTCACGGTCGGCGCGCGGGACGCCAAGCTGCTCGCCACCGGGCTCGGACTGGGGCGGCGGAAGCTGGCGTTCTCCACCGCGCAGCCCCTGTTCGGTGTGACCGTCGGGCGGCAGGACATCGCCGCGTTCGTGGGCCGGACCGGTGAGACGGCGCACGTCGCCCTCGACTGCGACGTCCAGCCGCTCACCAACCGGCTGGACGTCGAGCCCGCCTGGTCCTACGACCGGGGCAGGCTGAACGTGGTCACGCCGCTCGGCGTGGGCGGACTGAGCCGGGTCCTGATCGAGGGCGGCGACTCCGAGACGCCGATGCTGCTGCTGTTCGCCGACGACGCGACCGCCCAGCGGCTGTGGCCCTACGAGACCCCGTCCGGCCCGCTGCTGGTCTACGGTCCGCCGCTGCTGCGGTCGGCCACGCTGCGCGGCTCCACCGTCCATCTCACCGGCGACATCACGGGCGAGACCGGCCTGGAGGTGTGGGCGCCGCGCGGGATCACCGCCGTGACCTGGAACGGGCAGCCGGTGCGCACCACGGTCGGCAGGGCCGGGGCCCTGACGATGGAAGGGCTGATGCCGGCCACACCCGCGCCGTCCCTGCCCGCCCTCACCGGCTGGCGGCGGCGGACGGAGAACCCGGAGTCCGAGCCGGACTTCGACGACGCGGGGTGGACCGCCGCCGACCGCACCGCCTCCGCCGGCACCACGCCCGTGCCCGAGGGGCAGCCCGTGCTGTTCGCGGACGACTACGGCTTCCACTACGGCGACGTCTGGTACCGGGGGCGCTTCGAGGACGCGCGCGACGCCGAGTCGGTGTCCCTGTCCTACAGCACCGGTACGCAGGGGCTGTTGATGGCCTGGCTGGACGGACGGCCGCTGGGTACGCACCGGATGCCGGTGCCGGACGAGGACACGGCGGGCCGGGGCACCTGGACCGCGACCGCGGCCTTCCCCGTGCCCGGGAAGCTGCGCGGGCGCGGTGAGCACGTCCTGTCCGTGCTCGTACGGCGGATGCAGCAGGAGGGGGACGGCACGGCAGGCGCGGGGGCGCCGGGGCCGGGCTCGCGCGGCACGCGCAGGCCGGCCCGCGGGCTGACCGGGGTCGGCTTCGGGGGAGCTTCCCCGAAGGTGAGGTGGCGGATCCAGGGGGCCGGGGCACCGGACCGGGTGCGCGGGGCGCTGAACAACGGCGGGCTGTACGGGGAGCGCGAGGGCTGGCATCTGCCGGGGTACGGCGAGGAGGGGGACCGGGACGCCTGGGAGGCCGTGGACCGGCCGCGCGAGGACCGGCGGCGGCAGGGGGTCACCTGGTACCGGACGGAGTTCCGGCTGGATGTCGACCCGGATGTGGACGCGTCGGTCGGGCTCGTTCTCGAGGACGACCCGGAGCGCGCCTACCGCGTCCAGATCTTCCTCAACGGCTGGAACATGGGCCAGTACATCAACGACGTGGGCCCGCAGCACACCTTCATGCTGCCGAACGGGATTCTCCGCACACGGGGGGCCAACACACTGGCCCTGGCCGTACTGTCCGACGGGACCACACCCTCGGGGCCGGGCCAGGCGCGGCTGACCCTGGTGGGCGCGGCGCGCGGCGGGGTGCCGGTGGAGGCGGTGGAGTCACCCGGACCCTGACTCCACCGCCTCCCCGGCCCTTTCCGCGCCCGGCCGCTCACGCCAGCCGGATCACGTTCCACGACAGCGGTTCCAGTACGGCGCCGAGCCCGCCGTCGGCCAGGGTCGTGCCCTCGACCGGGTGCGGGGTGACCCGCTCCGGTTCGGCGAGGGTGTTGCGGGCGTCGGGGTCGGCGTCCGCGAGGGCGGTGTGCCCGACGACCGAGGTGAGGCCGAGGCCGCCGAGGGCGATCTCCAGCGGCAGCGCCTCGGTGCGGCTCCGGTTGACGGCGAAGACGGTGACCGTGCCGTCGTCGGCGCGTACGGCGGTGGCGTGCAGCAGGTCGGTCGTGCCGTACTTGGCGGTCTCGTACGTCGGTGAGTCCACGCGGACGTCGAGGACCTCGCCGCGCCCGTGCCGGGAGGCCTGCGCGAACGGGAAGAAGGTCGTCTGCCGCCAGGCGGGGCCGCCCGGCTCGGTCAGGATCGGGGCGATGACGTTGACGAGCTGGGCGAGGCAGGCGACCTTGACCCGGTCGGCGTGCCGGAGCAGTGCGATGAGGAGCGAGCCGAACACGACGGCGTCGGTGACGCTGTAGTTGTCCTCGAGGAGGCGCGGCGCCTCGGGCCAGTCGTCCTGCGCGAAGGTCGTCGCCTGCTCCTGCCAGCGGGACATGTACCAGACGTTCCACTCGTCGAAGGAGAGGTTGATCCTCTTCGTGGACTTGAGCTTCGCGCCGACGTGGTCGCAGGTGGCGACGACGTTCTCGATGAAGGACTCCATGTCGACGGCGGAGGCGAGGAAGGAGTCGAGGTCGCCGTCGTGCGGCTCGTAGTAGGCGTGCAGGGAGATGTGGTCGACCAGGTCGTACGTCTCGGTGAGGACCGTCGACTCCCAGGCGGCGAAGGTGGGCATGGCCTGGCTCGAGGAGCCGCAGGCGACCAGTTCGACGCCGGGGTCCTGCTGGCGCATCGCGCGGGCGGTCTCGGCGGCGAGACGGCCGTACTCCTCGGCGGTCTTGTGGCCGGTCTGCCAGGGGCCGTCCATCTCGTTGCCGAGGCACCACAGGCGGATGCCGAAGGGGTCCTTGTCGCCGTGCGCGACGCGCAGGTCGGACAGGGCGGTGCCGGCGGGGTGGTTGGCGTACTCCTGGAGTTCGAGCGCCTCGGTGACGCCGCGGGTGCCGAGGTTGACGGCCATCATGGGCTCGGCCTGCGGGCCGATCTTCCGCAGGAAGGAGATGTACTCGGACAGGCCGAAGCGGTTGGTCTCGGTGGAGTGCCAGGCCAGGTCGAGGCGGCGCGGGCGGTCCTCGGCGGGGCCGACGGAGTCCTCCCACCTGTAGCCGGAGACGAAGTTGCCGCCGGGATAGCGGATCGCGGTGACGCCGAGTTCCCGGACCAGGTCCAGGACGTCGGTGCGCAGGCCGTCGGCGTCGGCGGTGGGGTGGCCGGGTTCGTGGATGCCGGTGTAGACACAGCGGCCGAGGTGTTCGACGAAGGAGCCGAAGAGACGGGGGTCGACCGGGCCGACGGTGAAGGCGGGGTCGAGGGTGAAGCGGGCGGTACGCATGTGGTCCTTTCAGGGGTTCGCGGGTGTCCACGAGGCCGGTAGGGGTGCCGGTGCGGCGGCGGGCGTCACTGGCCGGCCAGGCCCGTGTGGGCGATGCCCGCCACGATCTGGCGCTGGAAGAAGACGAAGACGACGATCAGCGGCAGGCCCGCCAGAAGGCCGCCGGCCATCAGCTGGGCCCACTGGATGCCGTAGGAGTTCATGACGGTCGCGATGCCGTTCGGCATGGTCATCAGGTCGGGGTTGTTGGTCACCGTGTACGGCCACAGGAAGTTGTTCCACGAGCTGATGAAGGTGAAGATGCCGACCGCCGCGAGCGAGGGGCGCGACAGCGGCAGGATGATCGTGAAGAAGACGCGCCAGCGGCCGGCCCCGTCGATGAAGGCGGCCTCCTCCAGTTCGCGCGGGACGCCCCGGAAGAACGTGTAGAGGATGTAGACCATCGCGGCGGGCGCGCACTGCGGCAGGATCATGCCCCAGTACGTGTCGACCATGCCCATCTGCTGGACGGTGGTGAACAGCGGTACGCCGAGGACGGCGGGCGAGACCATCAGACCGGCCATGACCAGGCCCAGCAGGGCGTTCTTGCCGCGGAACTCCGTGCGGGCGAAGCCGTATCCGGCGAGCGCGCTCACGCTCAGCACCACGGCCGTCACGCACACCGAGACCACCAGCGAGTTCACGAGCCAGTCGGTGATGTCGCCGGATTCGAAGACCGCCGACCAGGCCTGGCCGGTCCACTCCTCGGGCAGCCAGTGCGGCGGCACCTCGACGGCCTCGGTCTCCGACTTGAGCGAGGTGGACAGCGCCCAGGCGAGCGGCGCGAGGAACACCGCCGAGACGGCCGCGCCGAGGAGGGTGAGCACGATCTGGCCGGGCGTCCAGGGCTTGCGGGGCCTGACGCGTATCTGTGCGGCGGTGCTCATCGGCCGCCCTCCTCACGGTTGCGCAGCAGCCACATCCGCGCGAGGGCGACGGCCGCGATCATCACGAAGAAGATGATGGAGATGGCGGAGGCGTAGCCGACGCGGTAGCCGGTGAAGCCCTCTTCGAGGGTGTACTGCACGAACGTCCTGGTGGAGCCCTCGGGGCCGGGCAGGAAGTCCATCATCACCACGGCCTGGTCGAAGACCTGCAGCGAGGCGAGGATCTGGAGGGCGATGACGAGGCCGGTGATGTGCCGCATCATCGGCAGGGTGATGTGGACCGTGCGGTGCCACGCGTTCGCGCCGTCCAGCCTGGCGGCCTCGTAGAGGTGCGCGGGGATGCCCTGGAGGGCGGCGAGGTAGAGCAGGAAGCTGAAGCCGACCGTCCACCACAGCGTGCAGATGACGACGGCGAGCATCGCGTAGGACTTGTCGGTCAGCCACGCCGTGTCGATGCCGAAGACGTGGTTGACCATTCCGGTGCCGGGGTTGAACAGCCACTGCCACAGGTTGGCGGCGACGGTGGACGGCAGCAGGAACGGGGCGAAGAAGCACAGCCGCCACAGCCAGGTGCCGCGCTCCATGTGGTGGGCGAGCATCGCGAGGAGGAAGGCGAGGACCGTGATGCACGGCACGACCAGCAGCGTGAAGTACGCGCTGTGGCCGAGCGATTCCCACACCAGCGGGTCGTCCAGGGCCTCGCGGTAGTTGTCGAGGCCGACGAAGTTCGCGCCGTCGCCGGAGATGTTGGCGTCCGTGAAGCTGAGCCGGAGGCCGCGCAGCAGCGGCCAGATCACGAACAGCGCGAACAGCACGAGGAACGGGGCGATGAACCAGGCGCCGTGCTGGAAGCCCTGCTTGCGGCGGACGGTGGCTCTCCGGGCGGCGGCCCTCGTGCGGGCCGGGCCGAGGACGGTCTCTGCGCTGGTCGCCGTCATGCGGCCGCACCTCCCTGCGCGGCGGTCCTGCCGTCCATGGGGTTCTTGGCGGCGAGGAGTCGGGCGAGCGTGCTCCTCATCCGGCGGGCCGCGGCGTCCGGCTCGACGGAGCCCGTCGTGGAGGAGACCACGACGGGGCCGACGCGCTGGGCGAGGATGCCGGTGGAGCCGGCGAACCACACCTTCGGCTCGGTGGCCTGGTGGTCCATGGCCGAGACGTACTCGCTCTGCGGGTTCAGCTTCCGGTACGCGGCCGAGGACAGGGTCGGCGTGTGGGCGGGGATGTGCCGGCGCAGGAACTCCAGGACCTGGGTGGCCTTGTCGGTGTCGAAGGTGACCTCGGTGTTGGTGTCGTCGAACCAGGTGCCGCCGAGCTGGGTGTAGAAGGCGACGAAGAACCACCACTGGAAGTTCTGGTCGCTGTGCCACAGGCCGATGGTCTGCAGCCCTTTCCCGGTGGCCTGCTTGGCCTCCTTCAGCACGGCGAACCACTCGTCGGTCGACGTCGGCGTCACCATCCGCCCGCCGGCGTCGAGCAGGCCCGCCTTCTTCAGCACGTCCTTGCGGTAGAAGCAGAGCTGGACGTGGATGTCGAGGGGGAGGGCGTAGAGCCTGCCGTCGACGACGGCGCGCTTCCACAGCTCGGGGTTGAAGTCCGCTTCCCTCACGCCGTACTCGGCGAGCAGGCCGACGTCCCAGGGGTCCAGGAGACGGCCCGGCGAGAAGCCGGGGACACGGCCCAGGTGCATGACGCCGAGGTCCGGCGCCCTGCTGCCCGCCGCGGCCATGGCGAGCTTGGTGTAGAAGGGGCTGCCCCACTGGAGGGTGGAGTCCTTCACGTCGATGCCGGGGTTGTCCTTACGGAAGGAGTCCAGCATCGCGATCATGTTGTAGCCGTCGCCGCCGCTGAAGAGGTTCCAGTACCGCACCCGCGTACCGGCGTCGGAGGCCAGGGCGTCCGCGCCGGTGCCGAGGGCCGCGAAGCCGAAGCTGCCCGCGACCGTCAGGCCGCCCGCCGCGGCCAGGAAGTGCCTGCGATTCAGGCCAGGTCGTCCCATGCCCTGCCCCATCTGTCGAGGTGTCATGTCGAAGAGGTGCACTCGTTCGGGATTTCGAATATCGCCCGTAACTTCGAACGGACCGTAAGGGGCGGGCGCGGGCGCGTCAATGCTTCGGACAAGATCTCGGGGCCTGTCCGAAGGGACACCTGTTCGCATGACGTGGACCCTCACGGCGCGTAGTCTCGAACAGCCTTGAGATCACCCGGGGGAACAGGGAAACAAGGGAGTAAGCGGTGCGTACCAGGAAGGAGATGCGTCGTCTCGCCGACGCGCTCATCGAGCCCATCCGGGTGCCGGTGCCCGCCGAGCCCGAGGTCCTGTTCAACGCACTCGTCGACTCCGTCGGCGCCTGGCGGGGACGTGAAGTACTCGTCCACCGGGCGGCGTTCCCGCCGCACACCGCGAGCGGACTGTGGCTGGAGCGGGAGAGCCACGACGACGTGGTGGTGGACGAACGGGCCGCCGTGTGGCACCAGATCGTGATCTTCTGCCACGAGGTGTGGCACATGAACCGGCGGCGGATGGAGGCGGAGGCCGGAGCGAAGTCGAAAGCGGGCTCCGGCGGTCGCCCGGGTGGTCCCACGGGACGTCAGGCCATTGCCGCCCGGACCGACTTCAGCCTCGCCGAGGAGCAGGAGGCCGACCTCTTCGGGATGCTGATGGGCCGTCGGCTGAGGATCTGGCTGGACGCCTCCACCGACTCCGTGTTCGCCGCCGGGGGCGGCGGCTCCGGCGAACCGCAGGACCTCGCCGGACGCATCGGGGCCGCGCTCAACCACCGCGGGACGAGACGATGAACGGCCTGATCAACTACGTGAGCTGCGGGGCGCTGTGGCTCGGTCTGCTGGTGCGGGCCCCGGATCTGCTGCGGCACCGGCACGATCCGTATCTGCGGGCCATCTGCGCCGTGCTGGGGCTGGCCGGGCTCTGCTTCTTCCTCGGGGCGCCACCGACGGTCGGCGCGGTCAACCGGCTCGGCGGGGTGCCGAACCTGGCGGCGCCGCTGACGTACGCGGCGATCATCGCCTACTGCGCCGCCTCCCAGGTCCTCGTCGTCCACTGGCGCGGCGGGCCCGGGGTACGCCGTACCGCCCGCCGCTGGATCCTCGCCTGCACCGGCGTCGTCACCGTCGTCGCGGTGGCCTTCGCCCTCGGGGACGCCCCGGTGGAGCGCCGCACCGACCTGGACACCTACTACGCGACCACCCCGTTCCTCGCCCAGATGATCGTGCTGTACCTGGTCACGCACCTCACCGCGGTGACCGTGACCGCGGTGACGTCGCTGCGCTGGGCGCGCCGGGTGCGGGGCGGGCTGCGGGCGGGCCTGACGCTGATGGGGGCGGGCGCGCTGTGCGGCGCCGGCTACAGCGTGGCCAAGCTCGTCGCGGTGGCCGCCCGCTGGTCGGGCCGGGACTGGTCGGCGCTCGGCACCGCCGTCTCGCCGGCCGCCGCGGGGCTGGGCGCGCTGCTGACGGTCGTCGGGGTGCTGGTGCCGCTGGTGACGCCCCGGGTGGCCCGGTGGGGGCGGGCCCGGCGGACGTACGCCCGGCTCGCACCGCTGGAGCGGGCGCTCGACGACCTGCTCGTCCGCCGCACGCTGCGGCTGCCCCGGCCCCGGCTCGCCTCCCCCGCCGCCCTCCTCGTGTGGCGTCAGACCAGCATCCACAACGCGCTGAGCCACCTGGACTCCTACTTCGACCGGGATCTGTTCGACCGGACCCGCGCGTCCGCGCTCGGGACGACGGCCGATCCCGAGTGGGCCGAGGCCGCCGCCTGGGCCGCCGTGATCGTCACCGCCGTGCGGGACGAGGCCGCCCCCGGGCACCACCTGCCGCCGGCCCGCGGCACCGGGCGGCTCCTCGACCGGATCCCGGGACCGGCCGGACTGGCCCGCGTCGCCGACGCCCTGCCCGGCACGGCACCGGCCGCCCCGGTGACGCGGCCCGGGACGGCGACGCGGGCCGCGCCCGTGCCGCCGGCGGCTCCGGCACCCCCCGTACCGGCGCCCACCGCACCGACGGGGGCCGCATGAACCGCAACGGGCGCACCGGCCGTGTCGGGCGCGCCCCGTCGCGAGGGGGGTGTGGGGGATGAGTCTTGTCGTGTATGTGGCGGCCGTCATGCTGGGGATCTCCTCCGTCCTGGTGCGCCGCCGCCCGCGCACCGCCCTGCGCGACCCGCTGACGCTGTCCACCTGCGTGGCGATCGCGCTCGCCGCCCTGGTCTTCGTCTGCGCCGCCCCGGCGACCCTGGCCGCCGTCAACGAGCTCACCGGCATCCCCAACTTCGGTGCGCCGCTGACCTACGGGATGCTCTCCGCGTACAGCTGCGCCGCGCTCGTCCTGCTGATCAACTGGCGGGGCGGGCCCCGTGAGCTGGTGCGGCGCCTGGTGCTGCGCGGCGTCGCCGCGTACGGGCTGCTGGTGCTCGCCATCGTCGTCCTGTTCGCGCTCGCCGACGCGGACACCGAGCGGCTGACCGACCTCGACACGTACTACGCCAACACCCCGTTCATGCGGGAGATGATCCTGCTGTACCTGCTCGGGCACAGCGCGGCCATGCTGGTCATGTGTGCCATGTGCCTGAAGTGGGCCCGCGAGGTCACCGGACTGCTGCGCACCGGGCTGCGGCTGATCCTGCTGGGCACCCTGCTGGACGTGGTGGGCTTCCAGCTGACCAAGTACACGGCGGTCGTGGCCCGTTGGAACGGGCACGACCTCGACTTCCTGTCCACCGCCGTCGCCCCGCCGATGGCCTCGCTGGGCGCGGTGCTGTGCTCGGCGGGGTTCGTGCTGCCGCGGCTGCTGCCGCCGACGCTCGCCCAGTGGCGGGGACTGCTCGACCACCGGCGGCTGGCATCCCTGTGGTGCCTCGTGCGGTCGGCGTCCACCGCTCCCAGGCCGCCCACCGCCTGGTGGCAGCTCCCCCAGGTCCGGCTCCAGTGGCGCGAGGTGTCCATCCACGACGCCCTGCTCGCCCTGGCGCCGTACTTCGACCACCGCGTCCGTGAGCGGGCGCGGGACGACGCCCTGGCCGCCGGGCGCTCCCCCCACGAGGCCAGGCTGGCGGCGGAGGCCGCCATGCTCGCCGATGCCGCGCGCCGGGCCGCCGCCCGTGAGGAACCGCCCCAGGCCGACGGCAGCTACCGGCTGCACGCCACCGAGGTCTCCGGCACGAGCGGTCTGGTGGAACTGGCCCAGGCGCTGGAACGGGTACGGGACCGCCCTCCCGCCGGCGCCGCCACCTCACCCCCCATGCCCCCCACGCCCCCCGCACCCGACGGCGCGGGGCCGAACTCCATGGCTGGACCCATGGCAGAACCCGAGGAGCCCCATGTCGCGTAGAGCTGTCGTCATCGGTGCCGGGCTGGCCGGCATGCTGGCCGCAGCCGCCCTGTCCGACGCCGGGGCGGACGAGGTGACCGTGCTGGACCGCGACGACCTGCCCGAGGACCCCGGGCACCGCCGGGGCCTGCCGCAGGGGCACCACGCGCATCTGCTGATGCCGGGCGGGCTGGACGCGATGGAGGGGCTGCTGCCGGGCGTGGATCCGCGGGGGCGGCTGCTCGCCGCCGGTGCGCACGAGGTCTCCCTCAGCTCGGGCATGCTGGCGCTCACCTCCGAGGGCTGGCTGCGGCGGTGGCGGCGCACGGGACCGGTGATGCTGACATGCACCCGGCCGCTGCTGGACTGGGTGATACGGACCGCGGTGCTGGACCACGCGCCGGTAAAGATCCGCAGGGCGGCGGTGACCGGGCTGACCGGCTCCGCCGGGCGGGTGCACGGGGTACGGGTGACGGTGGCCGACGACGGCGGGCACCGTGACGAGGAACTCGACGCGGATCTCGTCGTCGACGCGAGCGGGCGCGGTACGCGGGTCGTGACCTGGCTGGACGAACTCGGCCTGTCCGGCATCCGGGAGCGGACCGTGGACTCCGGGCTGGTCAACGCGTCACGCCTGTACCGGGTTCCGGAGGGTGCGGAAAGGTTCCCGCTGACGATCGTGCAGGCGAACCCGTTCGTCTCCCGGCCCGCGCGGAGCGCGATGGTCATGCCCGTCGAGGGCGGCCGGTGGCTGGTGAGCTGCGGCGGCTCGCGCGGCGGTGAGCCGCCCGCGGACCCGGAGGGCTTCCTGCGGTACATGCTCGACCTGCCGGACCCGATCGTGGGCCGGCTGGTCTCCGGCGCGCAGCCGCTCACCGACATCCATCTGAGCCGGTCGACGAGCAATGTGCGGCGGTATCTGGAGAAGGCGCCCCGGTGGCCGGACGGCTTCGTGGCACTCGGGGACGCGCTGGCCACCTTCAACCCGGCGTACGGGCACGGCATGTCGGTGGCCGCGTTCGGCGCGCGGGTCCTCGGCCGGGAGCTGAACGGGGTGGCGGGCGACCTCGGCGCGCCCGGTCTCGCCCGGCGGGTGCAGCGGGGCGCGGCACGGGTGGCGGAGGGGGCCTGGTCCATGGCGGTCAGTCAGGACGTGCTGTACCCGGGGGTGCGCGGCGGTGCGCCGACCGCCGCCGACCGCGTCGTCTCCGCGTACACACGGCGCGTCACGCGGGCGGCCACCGGTTCGTACCCGGCGGCCTCCGCGCTCTGGGGCGTCACCGGTCTGCGGACGCCCCCGGCCCGGATGTTCCACCCGGCCACGGTGCTCGCCGCCCTCGCGGGCTCCCCACTGCCCCCGTCGACCCTGCCGCCTATGACTCCGGGCGAGCGGAAGGTCCTCGAACGGCTGGATCGTACGGGGGGCTGAGCGGAAGGGATGTCACGGACGGGAGTCGGGACCCGCGTCAGCCCGCGAAGGCGGGCTGGGCGACGCCCGTGCCCGCGCCCGGGACGACGAGGAGCGAGCCGGCCAGCGGGGGCGCGGGGTCCAGGCCCACCCGGGCCGTGGTGATGTACAGGTCGGTCAGGCCCCGGCCGCCGAAGGCGCAGGCCGTGACGCGCGGGACCGGGAGGTCGATCACCCGGTCCAGGGCGCCGGCCGGGGTGTAGCGGCGTACCGCCGCGCCGTCCCACAGTGCCACCCACACACAGCCCTCGGCGTCGACGGTGAGGCCGTCGGGGAAGCCCGCGCCGTCCTCGACCTCGGCCAGCGGGCGCCTGCCGGTGACCCTGCCGGTGTCCGGGTCGTGGTCGAACACGTCGATACGGCGGGTGGGGGTGTCGATGTAGTACATCAGGCGCCCGTCGGGGCTCCAGCCGGTGCCGTTGCTCACCGTCACGTCGTCGAGGACGAGTTCGGCGGTGCCGTCGCCGGTGACGCGCGCGAGCGTGCCGCCGCCGGTGGCCTCGTCGTAGCGCATGGTGCCGGTCCACAGGGTGCCGTCGGGGGCGACGGCGGCGTCGTTGCCGCGGCGGCCGGGGACGGGCTCGTGGCGCAGCCAGCGGAAGGTGTCGTCGGGGTCGAGCAGGCCGACGCCGTCCCGCAGGTTGAGGACCAGGCCGCCGCCCGCGCGCGGCTTGACCGCGCCCACGTGCTGCTCGCTGCTGCGCAGGGTGCGCCGGCCGGTGGCCGGATCGTAGGTGTGGATCCGGGATCCCAGGATGTCGATCCACAGGAGGCGGCCGGCCGCCGCGTCCCAGGTGGGGCCTTCGCCCAGGGCGGACTCCGCCCGGACCGCGACCTCGTACGGGGCGGCACCGCTCTTCGTCGTCATGACACCCTCCGGTGGCCGAGGCGCTCGGACAGGTCGTCGGCGCCCTTGGCGGCGAGCTGTTCCAGCTCGGTGAGACGGTCGTCGCTCCAGCGGATCATCGGCACGGAGATGGACAGCGCGGCGACCACCTGCCCGGTGCGGTCGCGGACCGGGGCGGCCACGCAGCTGACGTCCGGGTTGGACTCGCGGCTCTCCACGGCGACGCCCCGGGCACGGATCTCCGTGAGGGCCTCGCGCAGGGCGACCGGGTCGGTGATGCTGTTGGGGGTCATCGCGGCCAGCCCGGCGTCGTCGGGCATGCGCGCGGCGAGTTCCCTCTCGGGGAGGGAGGCCAGCAGCATCTTGCCCACGGAGGTGCAGTGCGCGGGCAGCCGGCGGCCGGCCGCGGACACCATCCGCACCGCGTGGGTGGAGTCCACCTTGGCGATGTAGATGACGTCGGTGTCCTCCAGGATCGCCACGTGCACCGTCTCGTCGCAGGTCTCGGCGACGGACCGGGCCACCTGCTGGCCCTCGGCGGCGAGATCGAGATACTCGGCGTAGCGGGCGCCGAGCTGGTACGGGCGCACGCCGAGCCGGTAGCGGCCGGGCTGGCCGGTCACCGGGACGATGTACTTCCGGGCGGCGAGCGTGGTCACCAGTTCGTGCACGGTGGTGCGCGGCAGCTGGAGCCTGCGCACGATGTCGGGGGCGGAAAGCGTCCCGTCCCCGTCGAGGAAGAGCTCGAGAATGTCGAGAGCCCGGGTCACGGCTGGTACGAGGCGTCCCACGACCGGCCCCCTCCCTGTATGTCTCAGCCCGTTCGAGATATCAACAGGCGATCGGAATGACGAACACACAGGCTAACCATCCGGCCCCACCCGGGCAATGGCCTACCGGAGAGCCGACCCGGTTCCCGCCGGGCCCGCGAGTCCCGCCGGGGCGGCTGCCCCGTTCAGCGGCGGGGTGCGGGGGCGCCCAGTTCGCCGCGGAGGCGTTGGGAGCGGAGGACCAGTTCGAGTTCGAAGCGGCGGTCCGGGTCGTCGATCTCGTCGCCCCACAGTTCGCGGATCTGCCGCAGCCGGTAGCGGACGGTCTGCGGATGCACGCCGAGCCGTGCCGCCACCTCGGGCGCGCCGCCCCGGGTCTCCAGCCACGCCAGCAGCGTTTCCGCGAGCCGCCGCGCGTTGGTGGGGGCGCAGTGGGACAGCGGGGCGAGGCACCTGAGCGCGAGGTCGTCGATGAGTTCCTCGGGCTGGAGCAGCACCAGCGCCTCGGTGTGCTGGGTGCAGTGCAGCATCTCGCCGTCGGGCAGCAGTCCGCGTTCCATCAGGCGCAGGGCGGCCTCGGCCCAGCGCAGCGACTTCGCCGCGTCGGCCGGCGGCACCGGCGGGCCGATCGCGCCGGACCAGCCGGTGAGCGCGCGGTGCAGCAGTTCGGGGCGGCCGGCGGCGTCCGGCTCGGGGACGATCATGCGGGGCTGCTCGGACTCCATGTCGAGCAGCACCTCCTGGCCCACGGCGGGCGCGACCGCCTCGCGCGCGGGGCGCCGCAGCACGCCCACCGCGACCTTCCCGGGCAGCGGCCAGCCGATGCGGGCGGCCCGCTCGGCGAGCGCGTCGGCGGGATCGCCCCGGTGGTGTTCGGTGAGCAGGAGTTCCATCAGCCGGCGCTGCAGCCGCAGCCGCTCCCCGGCCTGGCGGGCGGCGGCCTCCGCGTAGCCGCGGACGGACTGGTCGACCAGTCCGTCCAGGTACTCGTAGCCCGCGTCGGCGAGTTCGTACATCGCGGGCGGCGGGATGTCGATGCGCTGGCCGATCTCGGCGAGCCGGCGCCAGGCCAGCCGGACACCGAGCCGGTAGATCGCCTGGAGCGAGTCGAGCGACCGTCCGTGCAGGCCCTCACCGCGCCCGAAGTCGTGGAACATGCCGGGCGGAACGGTGGGCCGGCCGGCCGAGTAGTCGGCGTGCTCGAGGTGCTGCACGAACACCTCGATGGCGCGGCGGATGCCGACGAGCGCCATCGGTTCGCCCGAGTCGTCGAGGACGACGGGGAGTTCCGGGTACTCGCGCTGGATCTCGCTCATGATCTCTTCGGCGAGCCCGGGGATCTCGGCCATGGCGGTCTCGGCGAACCGGTGCACCTGGGTGCGCGGTACGTCGTGCCAGGCGGAGCGGGCCGTGACGGTTCTGGACGCCGTCACCGGTCAACTCCCCTGGCCCGCTTGTTCGTAGGTGATCAACGGTGTGTTCGGCTGGTCGGGCCCGGCATCGAGCAGCGCGACCACGCCGAGCGCGGCGCCCACGGCGAGGACCGCGGCGAGCGCGACCGTCAGGGCGGCGGCGAGCAGTCTGGACATCTCAGGGACAGCCTCTCTGTCGGAGGTTTCCCCACCCCCGCACACTCGTCCGGCCACCCCTGCCCGTCGCCCCCCAGTGTCGAGTGCACATTGACACCGAGTCAAGGGGCGCCTACGGTTCCCGGCCCAGAGGGAGTACGGTCCCGGCCCGCAGGGGGTGCCGGATGGCTCCGCCCCTCTCGCACGCGCGTTTTCCTCCACGGAGTCGGCCTTGTCCGTGCCGATCCGTCCCGAGCCTCTGGAGTGCCCGGATGCGCCGTACAGCCTCCCCTTTCTCCCTGGTCCTGCTGGGCCTCGGCACGTTTCTGCTGGTGCTGGCACCCCTGCTGGCCTGGTACGTGCAGCCGCGTGCCGCGGTGAACCCGATCGACATCGACACGACCGCCGTCTACAAGGGCCGGGGCAGCGTGATCGACCTCGAGAAGGTCGAGACCGTGCCGGGTCAGACGATCACCGTCACCCAGAAGGTGCGCGGGAACGTCGAGGACAGCGAACGCAGCGGGAACGCCGTGTGGGACGTGACGACCACGGTCGACACCGACAAGTCGCTGCCGGCCGCCGATCCGCACGACGCGCTGGACTTCACCCCGCACCGCTGGGTGCTGGACCGCAGGACCACGAAGCCGGTGCACTGCTGCGAGGAGAAGCCGCACATCGAGGGCGAGGCGTACCTCAAGTTCCCCTTCGACGTGCAGAAACGCTCCTACCAGTGGTGGGACAACACCCTGGGCGACACGGTCGTGCTGCGTTACCGGGGCACCGAGAAGGTGCAGGGGTACACGGGCTACCGGTTCACCGCTTCGGTGCCGGCGACGAAGACCGGCACCCGGCTGGTGCCGGGCGCCCTCGTGGACGAGCCGGACCGGCCGCAGGTGCTGGCCGAGGAGTGGTACTCCAACCACGGCCTCGAGCTGGTCGTGGACCAGGCCACCGGCCGGGTGATCTACGCGCAGACCGGCCCGCGGCGCACGCTGCGGGCGCCGGGCGGGGACGAGGACGCGGCGGTGCTGCTGGACGCGGAGAAGCTCTCGTTCACGACCGACACGCAGAAGGAGGCCGTGCGGCAGGCGAAGCGCGACAGCGGGCAGCTGCGTCTGGTGGGCGAGACCGTTCCGGTCGGCGCGGCCGTGGCGGGATTCGTGCTCGCGGTGGCCGGTGGGGTTCTGGTGGCACGTGGCCGGAAGGAAGAAGAGCGTCCCGATTTGCCCCGTACTGCTCAGTAGACGCTCACGGAAGTACGTGACTTCGGGTCCAACAAGGTCCGAAATTGTCATCCCGGTGAGTAGCACTGGGGAACGTCTGGGCGAAAACTGTCCAACCCCACCCCAGCACGAGCCGTGCACAGCTCATGCCCAGGAAGGGCCCGAACGCCCTTCCGAGGCACGCGAGTTCCGATCGACGTCACCCCGCCCGTCCGAAATCCGTACCCACCCGCCCACCCCGTTCCGCACCCCCTGCGCCTCGCACACCCCCTGCATCACGCACCACTCCCCGGCCTTCGAACACCCCGCCCCGCACCTGTCCCGCGTACCCCACGCACGGTTCCGCACCCCGAGACGAGTTGGAGCACCGATGCCCCAGCACGTGCCCTCCCCGCTGCGCACGCCGCTCCCCGGCGTGCCGCAGCACCCTCCGGCACTCCCCGCGCGTCCCCGCCGGATCGTCTTCCTCGCCCACCGCGATCTGGACAACCCTTCCGCCGGCGGCTCCGAGCTGCTGGTCGACCGGCTGGCCGGCGGCCTGACCCGCATGGGCCACCAGGTCACCCTGCTGTGCGGGGGTCCCGCGGCGTTCCGCGACTACCGCGTGGTGTCGGCGGGCGGCACCTACGGTCACTACCTGCGCGCCCGTTCCGCCTTCACCCGTCGGGTCGGCGCCTGCGATCTGCTGGTCGAGGTGTGCAACGGCATGCCGTACCTGGCGCCGCTGTGGCATCGCGGGCCGACGCTGTGCCTGGTCAACCATGTGCACACCGACCTGTGGGGGATGCGCTTCGGCGGTCCGCTGGCTCCGGCCGCGCGGATCGGGCGCAGGCTCGAGCACTGGGCGCTGACCGGTGCCCGGCAGCACGGGCTGCTGGTCGCCGTCTCCCCGTCGACCGCGAACGCGCTGCACGGCATCGGCGTACCGCGCGAGCGGATCAGGGTCGTGCACAACGGGGTGGAGGAGCCCGGTCCGGGCACCGGGCGTTCCCCGGAGCCGCTGTTCGTGGCGGTGGGCCGGCTCGTCGAGTACAAGCGGATCGATCTGCTGCTCAGGCTGTGGGAACGGGTGCGGCCGGTCACCGGCGGCCGGCTGGTGATCGTCGGCGACGGCCCCGAGCGGGAGCGTCTCGAACGCCTCGCCGGTCCCGGTGTCGAGTTCACCGGCCATGTCTCCGAGGCGGAGAAGCACCGTCTGCTGTGCGCGGCCTGGCTGCTGCTGCATCCCTCCGCGGTGGAGGGCTGGGGCCTGGTCGTCACCGAGGCGGCCGCGCGCCGGACCCCGGCCGTCGCCTTCGACGTGCCCGGCCTGCGGGACTCCGTGGTGGACGGCGAGACCGGTGTGCTGGCGCGCGGCGAGTCCTCGTTCGCGGCGGCCTGGTGCGCCCTCGCCCTGTCCGGGGCCCGGCGGGAGCTGATGGGCGAGGCGGCCCGGGAGCGCGCCACCCGTTACCGCTGGGACCGCACCGTGCGGCAGTTCCGCGCGGTGGCGGCGGAGGCGGTGCGGGGCCATCGGCCATGAGCGGCGGATCCACGGGTGACAGGAGCATGACCGGCAGCGGGCCGGGTGACGGAGAGCCGGGTGACAGACGTATGGGCGGCGGGACGGGCGGCAGGGGCACGGCCGGCGGCGCGCCGGCCGGCGGCCGGCTGAGGGACCCCTCACCACGCCGCTCCCTCGCCCTCTTCCGTGCCTTCCTGCGTGAGCAGGAGGACCCCGACGCCTGCTACGCGCTGCTCGCCCGGGACGCCGCCGACCAGGTCGAGGCGTACGGCGGTCCCGTGGCGGGCCGGGTCGTGGTCGACGTCGGCGGCGGCAGCGGGCACTTCACCGAGGAGTTCCGCCGCCGCGGCGCGGACGCCTTCCTCTTCGAACCGGACGTGCGGGAGCTGGCCGGGAAGCCGCCCGAGGGGACCGTGATCGCGGACGGCTACCTGCTGCCGCTGTGCGACGGCGCCGCGGACGTGACGTTCTCGTCCAACGTCCTGGAGCACGTGGCAGATCCGCAGACCTTCCTCAGCGAGCTGGCCCGGGTGACCCGGCCGGGCGGGCTCATCTATGTGTCGTTCACCAACTGGCTGTCGCCGTGGGGCGGGCACGAATGGGCCCCGTGGCACTATCTCGGCGCCGAGCGGGCCCGCGCCCGCTACCGGCGCCGTACCGGCAGGCCCGCCAAGCACACGCTCGGCGAGAACCTCTTCCCGGTGCACATCGGTACCACCCTGCGGCAGGTACGGGGCCGCGCCGACGTACGCATCGTCTCGGCGCGTTCCCGCTACTGGCCGTTCCTCACCGAGACCGTGGTCAAGGTGCCCGGTCTGCGTGAGTTCGCTACGTGGAACCTCCTCCTCATCCTCCGGCGGTGTCCCGAATGACGACCACGGTCCAGGCTCCCCCTCCGGCAGCCACCCCTCGTACCGCGACCGCCGCGGGCCCGCCCCGGGACCCGCGGTCGCGGCGCTGGCTGCTGGGCTTCTGGGCGGTGATGTTCGTCCTGCTCCTGGCGGTGCAACCGGGACGGCAGACCTTCGACACCAAGCTGGGTGTCACCGTCGACCCGGGACGGTTCCTCGCCGACCTCGGCCAACTGTGGCAGGACCAGGGATCGTTCGGCGGGGTCAACAACCAGTACACCGGCTACCTGTGGCCGATGCTGCCGTTCTACTGGCTGTGCGACCTGGTGCGGCTCCCGGTGTGGCTGGCCGAGCGGCTGTGGCTGTCGCTGATCGTGTCCGTCGCGTTCTGGGGCGCCCTGCGTCTCGCCGAGCGGCTGCGTGTGGGCGGCGGGGCGTCCCGGCTGCTCGCGGCGGCGGCGTACGCGCTGTGGCCGCTGTTCACGACGGTGATCGGCTCGACGTCGGCCGCCGCCCTGCCGGGCGCGTTGCTGCCGTGGGTGCTGCTGCCACTGACGGACGAGCGCTGCACGGCCCGGGTCGCGGCGCTGCGCTCGGCCCTGCTCGTCCCGTTCATGGGCGGGGTCAACGCGGCCTCGACGCTGGCGTCGCTGCTGCCCGTGGGCCTGTACCTGCTGTCCCGGCCGCCGGGGCCGCGCCGGCGGAAGCTGATCGCCTGGTGGGCTCCCGCCGTGGCGGTGGCGACGGCCTGGTGGTGGATCCCGCTGCTGCTGCTCGGCGTGTACGGCGAGAACTTCCTGCCCTACGTCGAGACCGCGCAGACCACGACGGACACCATGGCGGCCACCGAGGCGCTGCGCGGGGCCGGGAACTGGGTGGCCTATCTGCACTTCGGTGAGGCGTGGCTGCCCGCGGGCTGGACCGTCGCCTCCTCGGCGGTGGTGATCGTCTGCTCGGCGCTCGCGGCCGGTCTGGGCCTGGCGGGGCTGGCCCGGCGGGACCTGCCGGAGCGCCGCTGGCTGGTGCTGACGGTGCTGGTGACGGTGCTGGTGCTGCTCGCCGGGTACGGCGGCGCGTTCGGCGCACCGTTCCACGGGGTCGTGCAGGACTGGCTGGACGGCTGGCTGTCGCCGTTCCGCAACGTCTACAAGTTCCAGACGGGCCTGGCGCTCGCCCTGGTCCTGGGCCTGGCCCATCTGGTGGGCACGGCCGCCCGGTCACGGCACGCCGACGAGGCCGGCCGGCCGAGCGGGCCCCCCGAAACGAACGAAGCGGGCGGGATCCGACGGCGGGTGCGGGGCGGGCGCTTCGCGCCGCTGGTCGCGGCGGTGCTGATCCTGCCGGGGCTGGTGTGGCCGTACCTCAACGGCTCGATCCTCAGCCCGGGTTCGTTCCAGGAGATCCCCACGTACTGGCGGGCCACGGCCGACTGGCTGGAGGAGAACTCCCCCGACTCGCGGGCGCTCGTCGTGCCGGCGACCGCGCACGGCATCCACACCTGGGGCTCGACCATCGACCAACCGCTCGACGTGGTCGCCGACTCCCGCTGGGCACAGCGCGACTACGTGCCGTTCGGCACCCCGGGCAACCGTCGGGCCATGGACGCGGTCGAGCAGGCCCTGCTGACCGGCGCCGAAGTACCGGGGCTCGCCGACTACCTGAGCCGCGCCGGCCTCTACTACGTCGTGGTCCGCAACGACCTCGACCCGGACCAGGTCGGGCAGGTGCCGACCACGACGGTCAAGCGCACCCTCACGCAGTCCGGGTACGAGCGGGTCACCGGGCTCGGTCCGGTGTCGACCGGCGGAGTCATCGCGAACGACACCCCGCTCCAGGTCGAGGGGCTGTACCCGCAGCGGCGGGCGGTGGAGATCTACCGTCCGGCCGGGGCGGACGTCCGGCGTCCGGGGCCGGCCTCGCTGGCCCCGATCGCCGACACCGCCGTGGTCTCCGGCGGCCCGGAGGCGCTGCTGCCGCTGGCCGGCGAGCTGCGCGGCCGGCCGGCCGTGCTGACCGGCGACGCCCATCCGGGGCTCGGCACCCCGCCGTTGCAGGTGACCGGCGACGGGATGCGGTACGCCGACACCCGGTTCGGCCTGGTCAACTCCAACACGTCGTACACGTACACGGCCGACGAGCGCAACGCGCCCGACGCCACGCAGGGCGCGGGGGAGAAGCCGCACCAGATCCTGCCGACGGAGGGCCTGGACCATCAGACGGTGGCCGAACTGCGCGGCGCCCGTACGGTGTCGGCGTCCTCGTACGGCAACTGGCTGTTCCATCTGCCGCAGTACGACCCGGTGAACGCCTTCGACGGCAACCCGGAGACGGCCTGGGCGGAGGGTTCGGCCGGCTCGCCGGACGGGCAGTGGCTGCGGATCGCCTTCGACGACAGCTACGAGATGCCGGACTCCCTCGGCATCGTCCCGCTGTCGCAGGACGGTGTGCGGGCCGCGGCGACCAAGGTACGGGTGGAGACGGAACGCGGGTCGGAGACCAGTTTCCTCCAGGCGAACGGCACCAAGCAGGACGTCAAGGCGCCCGAGGGCGCGACGGACTGGATGAAGCTGACGATCGTCGACTCGGTGGCCCGGCACTCCGGTCTGGGCGGCGCGGGCTTCTCCGAGATCGACCTGCCGGACGTGCGGGTGACCCGGCTGCTGCGGCTGCCCACGGACGCGGAGAACTCGACCGCCGGCGCGCAGGTCGTCTCGCTGCACCGCTCCGCCGACCCGACCGGCCTGTCCCCGACGGGCACCGAGAACGGACTGCACCGCGTGTTCACCACGGGCACGGCGGGCACGTACGAGGTCGAGGCGAGCGCGGTGGCCGTGCCGGGCGAGGCGCTGGACCGCCTGCTGTACGACGTGGCGCCCGAGCAGCAGGCCCGGATCACCGCCACCGCCGACTCCACCGCCCGCCTCGGCGCGGGCCTGAGCGCACGCAACCTCACCGACGGCGACCTGACCACCGCCTGGATCGCGGGCGACAAGCCCGTCGTCCGTCTGAGCTGGGACGGCAAGCAGCCGGTGGGCGAGATCGTGCTGGCGGCCGCGGGCGGCCTGTCCACCCGGCCGACCGAGGTGCACATCGGTTCCCCGGACGGCGCGGCGATCGCGGGCGTCGACGACAACGGCATGGTCCGCTTCCCGCCGATCACCACGGACCGGCTCGACATCACCATCACCCGGACCGCCCCGCTCACCCTGCACAACCCCGTCGTCGGCGACGACCTGAGCCTGCCGGTGGGGCTGACGGAGGCCTACGTACCGGCGCTCGACGCGTACCGCACCCCGCAGCCGTCCGCCGACCGGGAGTTCACCCTGGCGTGCGGCAGGGGACCGGTGCTCGCCGTGGACGGCGAGCTGTACGAGACCGGCGTGAAGGGCACGGTCGGGGACCTGGTCGAGCGGCGTCCGGTGGACGTGACGCTCTGCCGGGAAGGGAGTGACGAGACGGCGTTGGAGCTGTCCACCGGCAAGCACCGGGTCGAGGCCGGTGACGCGGGACCGCTCACCGTGACCTCCGTGACCCTGACCCGCGGCACCGTGCCGGACGCTTCGGCGGCCGGGCGCGAGCTGGAGGTCAAGGACTGGCTGGGCGACCGGCGGGAGCTGTCGGTCGGTTCCGGAGCCGCCTCGTACCTCACGACGTACGAGAACCACAACGACGGCTGGACGGCCACCCTGAACGGCGAGGAACTGACCCCGCTGCGGCTGGACGGCTGGCAGCAGGGCTGGCGGATCCCGGCGGGCGAGAGCGGCACCGTGAAGCTGTCCTACGGTCCGGCCACGACGTACGACGCCGCTCTGATCGGCAGCGGGGCCGGGATCGCGGTGCTGATCGGGCTGGCGCTGTGGCGCCGGAAGGCCGAGAACCCCGACGCCCCGCAGCCCGAGCCGGCGGCGCCCGGACCGTGGCTGGGCACGGTGGCGCTGACGCTGGTCGGCGTGGTCGTCGCGGGCTGGTGGGCACTGCTGGTCCCGGCGCTGGCGCTGCTCGCGTGGCGCAGGGCCGCCCTGCTGGTGCCGGTGGCGCTCGCCGCCCTCGCGGGAGCGGGGACCGCGGCGGCCCTCGGGGCCGGGGAGCCGGCGGGCGCGGGCGAGGGCGCCTTCGGACACCTGGCGCAACTGCTGGCGCTGATCGGCCTGTTCGCGGCGCTGGTGAGCCTGGGCGGTCCGGGGTCCGGGCGAGCGGTGCGGGAGGACGGCTGGGGGTCCGGCCGGACGGACGACGGGACCGGGACGGCCACGGGCGGGCCCGGGGCCGGGCCCGCAGCGGCCGGGGCCGGTTCCGCCGGGTGGCAGCGGTCCTCCGACGGGCCGGACCACCACACGGCCGAGCTGCCTCCGGTGCCCTCACGCGTTCCGGCGCACCGGCCGCCGCCCGGCCCGGAGACGTCCACCCGGCAGCTTCCCCGCGCCCACGGCACGGAAGGCCCGGACGGCTCCCACGGCTCGGCGGGAAGGGGCGGCACCGGATGACCGCACCCCTTCGCATCCCGTTCCCCGTGGTGGACGAGGTGTCCCGGCACTGCCTTCAGGAGGAGGAACCGGAGACGGTGCACATCGAGGTGCACCTCCCCGGGGAACTGGACCCCGGCCGCCTGCGCAAGGCGTTCCTCGAGGCCCTGCGCCGGCACCCGCGCATCCTCATGCGCGAGGCCCCGGGCCCCTGGTACCGGCGCCACTACGAGTGGGAGCTGACCGGCGAGCCCGACGTGGAGGTGGTGCGCTTCGCGCCGCCGGGTGCGGGCGCCCTGCGGGACGCCCGCACCCGGACCCTGACCCAGGCGCCCCCGCTCACCGCCTCCCCGCCGATCCGCCTGGAGCTGGTGAACGCCCCGGGCCCCGGCGACACCGTCCAGGCCGGCGCGGGCGGCGGGGCCGGCGGGGCCGGCGGGGCCGGCGGGGCCGGCGAGAGGGTGGGCGCCGCGCTGCTCCTCACCGTCAACCACACCGCGCTCGACGGCCCCGCCTGCCTGCGCATCCTGGCCACCGCCGCCGAGATCTACGGCGGCAGGGACAACTCCGCCGCCGCCCCGCCGGTACGGCGGCCCGAGCCCGCGCAGTCCGACGCGCCGGACACGCCCTCCCCCTGGTCGCCGCCCGCCCGGGTGGCCCCCGGCACCCCGGACCCGGGCCACCGCACCGGCAACGGGCTGATCGTCTCCGAACTCCCGCTGCCGCACCGGCCCAAGGCAGCCCCGTACACCGTCAACGACCAGCTCATGGTCGCCACCGCCCTGACCCTCGCCCACTGGAACCGCGAACGCGGCGCCCGCCCGCGCCCGTTGCGCATCACCATGCCGGTGGACGACCGCCCCAGGGACGCCACGATGCCCATCGGCAACGGCACCCGCCTGGTCGAAGTCCCCTTCGGCCTCGCGGAACTGGACACCGCCGACCTGCCCGGCCTGCTCCACCGCACCGCTCTGCGCACCCGTGCCCTGAAGTCCCGCTCCCGCCCCCAACTGGGCCGCGGGGCGAATCTGCTGACCGCGCCCTGGGCCCCGGTCGCCGCCCGCCGGGTCCTCGCCCGCACGCTGCGCAGGGCCGCGGCGCCCCTGCTGTCGACCACGCTGCTCAGCAACATCGGCCGCATCCCGTACCCGCTGGACTTCGGCGAGGAGGCGGGCAGCGCACACGCGGTGTGGTTCTCGGCGCCGTCCCGGATGCCGCGCGGCCTCACCTTCACCACCGCCTCCACCGCGGGCCGGCTCCATCTGTCCGTGCGCTGGTCCCGGGCGCTGCTGGGGCAGGCGGACGGCGCCCGCCTCCACGACCTCTTCGCGCACCACCTGCACTCCACGGAGGCAACCCCGTGACGGCCACCGCGACCAACTCGACCACCGCCTCCACCGCCTCCCCGCCCCGCGACCTGCGCGACTTCTACGAGAACCCCGCCGTGCCGGTGGCCTCGGGCCCCTCCCGCAGCCTCCGCCAGGCCCGGATGCTCGCCGGGGCACTCGGCCCGGCCGGTGCCCAGGGCGCGCGGACGATCCTCGACATCGGCTGCGGCGACGGTTCCGCCGCGGCCACGGCCGCGCCCCTCCTGCACGGCCACCGCCTCGTCGGCGTCGACTGGTCCCAGGACGCCCTGGCGCGGGCCCGCACCCGGATGCCGTACGCGGTGCGCGGCGAACTCACCGACGGCGGGCTGCCGTTCGCGTCCGGGGCGGCCGACGCGGTGCTGTTCAGCGAGGTGATCGAGCATCTCGTCGACCCGGACGCGGCCCTGGAGGAGATCCACCGGGTGCTGCGCCCCGGAGGCCATCTGATGCTGTCCACCCCCAATCTGGCCGCCTGGTACAACCGTGCGCTGCTGCTGGCCGGGGTGCAGCCGGTGTTCTCCGAGGTCAGTCTGCGCGGCATCCACGGCAGGCCGGGCTCGGAGGTGGTGGGACACCTGCGGCTGTACACCGCCCGCGCGCTGCGGGAGTTCGTCGCCGCGTCCGGTTTCACCGTCGTACGCCTCGAAGGCGCTCCGTTCCACGGGGTGCCGCGTCCGCTGCGGGTGCTGGACCGGCTGGCCTGTGCCCGGCCGCCGCTCGCCTCGATCCTGCTCCTGCACGCCCGCCGGACGTAAGGGGGACCGGGGACGATGTGGTGGGGAGTGGCCGCGGCCCTGGTGTCGAACGTCCTGTACAGCGGCGGGTTCGTCCTGGAGAAGCGGGCGCTGTCCGCCCTGCCCGAAGTATCGGTTCACCGGCCGGCGCGGTTGCTGCGGCTGGTGCTCGGCAACCCGCTGTGGATCGCCGGAGCCCTGTCCCTCGCCGCCGGTTTCGCCGCGCAGCTCGCGGTGTACCGGACCCTGCCGATCGCCGCCGCCCAGGGCCTGTTCGTCTCCGGCCTGGTGCTCCTCGTGATGCTGTCGGCGCGGCTCCTGGGTGAGGAGACCACCGGCCGGGAGCGGTACGCGCTCGGCGCCATCCTGCTCGCGCTGCTGATGGTGGTGCTGTCCCTGAAGGGGGGCGGCGAGGGCGCCGACACCGTCGGCCGCGACGCGCCGTACCGGCTGATCCTGCTGGTGTGCGTGCCGTCGCTGGCGGCCGGGGTGTGGCTCTACCGGTCCGCCGAGCGCCGGGCCCGGCGCCGGCACCGGATGCCGACCACCGGCGTCGAGTACGGGATCGCCGTCGGCCTGCTCTACGGCGTCAGCTCGCTCGCCGTCAAGGGCGTGTCGAGCCATCTGACGACCAGCGGCATCGGCGACGCGGTGCTCGGCCTGCTGCGCTCCCCGTATCCGTATCTGCTGCTGTTCACCGGCGCGTTCGGCCTGGTGCTGTCGCAGGCGGCGCTCCAGCGCTGCCGGGCCTCACTGATCGTGCCGGTCTGCACGACCGTGACCTGCCTGTACACGGCGGTGCTCGGCACGCTGTCGTTCGGCGAGGAACTCCCCGACGAACCCCTGCGGCTGGGCCTGCGCGTGGCGGGCACGGTACTCGCGGTCACCGTGCTGCTGGCCATGCCGAAGCACGACACCGCCTCGCAACAAAGTACCCCTACAAAGGAGTTGACTCCGCCGTGAAGCCCGACGACCCGCTGCTGAGGATTCTGGCCTGCCCGCTCGACAAGGGTCCGCTGCACCTGCTCCCCGCCGCCGCGGACGCCGACGGTCACGAGGACGGCGGTCACGAGGACGGCCGTCACGGGGAGGCGCTGTACAACCCGCGTCTGCGCCGCCGCTACCCGATCGTCGACGGCATCCCGCAACTGCTCCCGTCCTCCGGCGAGCAGGTCTCGGACGAGGAGCACGAGGGACTGCTGACGCGTGTGTCCGAGGGCCATATGTCCGGGGACCACGGGTCCGCTGACCTCACCGGGCATCCCGGGTCCCCGGGGGCGACCCCATGACGGAGGGCCTCCCCCGGGTCACGTTCGCCGCCCGTGCGGCGTCCGTCCTGCCCACCCGGGTCGTGGCCGCCGCCGCCCGCGCGGTCTACCCGCGCTTCGAGCCCGAGCTGGCCCGGCTCGCCGACCTGTGCCCTCCGGACTGCGGCACGGCGGTCGACGTCGGCGGCTGGTACGGCCCCTGGACGCACCGGCTGGCCCGGCGCGCCCGCCAGGTGGTGACCGTCGAACCGGTCCCCCACCTGGCGCGGCTGCTCGTCTCCGGCGCCCCGCCGAACGTCCGCGTGATCCGCGCGGCCGCCTCGGACCGCGCCGGGATCGCCCGGTTGTGGCTGCCGCCGGACGACGGCGGCGACCGGGGCGTGTCCTCCCTGGTCCGCCGGGACATCCACGGTCACGCCCTGGACGTCACCTGCGTCACGCTGGACGAACTGGGCCTGAAGGACGTCGGCTTCATCAAGATCGACGTGGACGGCAACGAGTCGGCGGTGCTGCGCGGCGCCACCGGCATCCTCGCCCGCGACCGCCCGGCGCTCTTCGTGGAGCTGGAGTCCCGCATCCAGCCGATCGCGCCCGTGGTCACCCATCTGTCCCTGCTGGGCTACCGCGGCTGGGTGCTGCCCGACGACGCCTGGGTCCCACTGGACCGTTTCCCGCTGGAGGCCCACCAGGCCAGGGTCTCCTACGTCGTCTCGCACGGCCTGCTCCGCCGCGTCCTGCCGCACGGCGCGCTCAGGGGTCCGCGCTACGTGAACTCGGTGCTGTTCCTCCCGGACGGCCGCCGCCCCGGAGCGCCCCCGGTGAGCGACGATGGTTCCCGTGCCTCCCGCGACACCCCCCAGTAGCCCGCCCGGCCCGCCCGCCCCCTTCACCCCGCTCGACTTCCAGCTCGTCCTGCTGCGCCGCATGGCCGACCACAATCCCGGCCTGGTCGAGGACGCCCGTCATGAACTGGGCGTCTCCCTCGCCGGAATGCGCGAGGCCAACAAGCGCTGGCAGGCCATGGTCCGCTCCCCGCGCTCCCGTTCGGCCCGTTCCAGGTACCGGTCCGTGCTCGGCGAGCCGGAGTCCCGTCTCCGGCGCCGGATCGGCGACCTCGACTGCGAGGCGTCGCGGTGGCGGCTCCCGCTCTGGCCGGACCTCCGCTTCGAGATCCTCACCGCGCCCGACGGCACCGTCTGGAACGAGTGGCTGGTCCGCGCGCCCGACGCCGACCCGCCCGTCCTGCGCACCGTCGAGGACCTGACGCCGTGGTCCTGCACGGTCGACGAGGCCGCCCGCGCCTTCGCCCCGGCCCGCCCGCTCGAAGGCACCGCTCCCACCCGGTGGGGCCTCGCCCTCGTCGCACCGGACGCGCGGGGCGTGCGGCGCGAGGTCGTCGCGGAGTTCACCTGGGGCCTGCTGCAACGGACCGCGATCGGCGATCCGCCGTAGCCTGGTCTTCAACCTCTGACCTCGAACGGGCCGACCGGAAAGCCAGCCGGGTCCGGCGCGGACGGACCGGTGGCAGGCCCCGGCCTTCGACCGCGAGCTCCACAAGGCCCGCGACGTCGCCGAACGCCGCTTCGCCCGGCTCAAACGGTTCCGGGCGATCGCGACCCGCTTCGACGAACTCGCCGCCCGCTACCGCGCCGGACTCCACCTCGCCTCACTCTGGCTCCGCGAACCCCACCAAGATCATTCTCCGGGCAGGCGCTGGGGCCGGTCCGGCGGATCGGGTCGGAGGCGGTCGGCGGTGTCCGTCCGGCCGGGGCGAGTGGGGTCCGGTGCGTTCGGCCGCAAGGCGGAGGAGGGCGCCGACGCGAGGGGAGCCCCTCCCTTGCTCGAGCGGAGCCGGGAGCCCGGGGGAGCCGGCAACCGACGACAACACCGCGGACGGGCGTGCCGGACCCCACGTCTTCGGCATGACCCGCCGGACAGGCCCCAGGGCGTGCGCCCGACGCGCCCATCGCGGCGTGGTGCCGACAGTCCCTTGTGCGCTCCGTCGCGTTCCGGGCTCATCACACGGCCGGCAGCCCGGAAGGCGCCGGATCTGCGGGGTGCCCGGTGTCGGCCGCGGGACGGCCAAGGCGCTGCGCTCACGGTCGCACGTCAACGGTTCGCCGGCGTCGGGTTGTTGACGTGGGGGCCCGTATCTTTTCCGCGCCATGGTCGTTGGGAAATCCGTAGTCCGATTGTATGGGGGGAGGCGGGCGTGGAGGTCAGGGATGTGCATCATGCCTACCGTCGGCGTGCGGTCCTGCGGGGCATTGACATGCGGCTTCGGGCAGGGACGTTGTGTGGGATCGTCGGAGAGAACGGCACCGGCAAATCAACTCTGTTGAAGATCCTTTCTGGTGAGCTGCGGCCTACTCGCGGCACGGTCCGTCACAGTGACCGGTTCGGCTACTGCCCGCAGCACGTGGTCCTCAACGACGCGCTGACTGTCCGGCAGCACTTGAGGTTCTTCCAGAGGGCCTATCGCCTCACTGATCTGCGGTATGCCGAGCAGGTCATGGACGTGCTGGGGTTCGCCGGATACGCCGATGAGCGGGCGGGGATCCTCAGCGGTGGGACGCGGCAGAAGCTGAACGTGACGCTGGCGCTGATGCACGATCCCCGGGTGCTGTTGCTGGACGAGCCGTATCAGGGATTCGACTGGGACACCTACCAGCGGTTCTGGGATCTGGCTGTGCGGCTGCGTGATGCGGGACGTTCGGTCCTGGTCATCTCCCACTTGGCGTACGACACCGAGCGCCTGGACGAGTTGTGGCGTCTGGACGGCGGGGTACTCCGTCCGGACCAGGCGGTTGCCGCGTGAGGTCTCACTTGACCCGGTTCGCTCTCGCCACCGGGTTCGCGCTGACCGAGCACGGCCGCAACCGGTTCGCCATGGTGCTCGTGACCCTGTTCGTCCCCCTGTGGACGACCCTTGCCTACCTGGCGATGCCCGACACCCCGGCGCCCATGCGGCTTCGCGCCACCGGGGAGACGCTGGCGCCCCATGGCAACGAACTGACCGAGATCAGCGGCGCGCTCAACGCGGTCACCCTGATCACCGGCTTCATGATGTTCGCCGCCACCTTCTCCGGCAACCGCTTCGACCGACGACTGGCGATGGCCGGCTATCCCCGTGCCCACCTCGTCCTGGCCAAGGTCACCGCACTGGCTCTGATCTCGGCGGCGGTCGCCGCCTACGCCACCGCGGTCACCTGCCTGGCGTGGACACCCCGGCAGCCTCTGCTGCTCGCCGCCGCGCTGTTCAGCGCCGGCCTCACCTACGGCGCCCTCGGCGTCGGCTTCGGCTCCGTGCTGCGCCGGGAGGTCGAGGGCATGTTCGCCATCGTGATGACCAGCATCATCGACCTCGCCCTGCAGAACCCGATCACGAGCTCCGGGGCCGACAACCCGATCATGCGCTACCTGCCCTCCTACGGAGCCATGCAGGCCAGCACGGCGGCGGGATTCTCCACCAACCCGGTGCCGCGCCATCTGGCCATCCAGCTCACCTGGTTCGCGGGAGCGGCCCTGATCGCCCTGGTGGGCTTCCGCCGCAGCACCCGCAGCGCCCTGCCCGTCAACGCACAGCCCTCTGAGCCCGGGCCGGGAGACGGCGGCTTCTCCCTTCCCGCGCCGCGCCGAACTGCCACGCCATCGGCTTCGGTATCCGACACGGAAGCACCCTGAGGTCCACGTCCCGAGATGCGCACGAAACCGCAGCCCACCCCCGCGCCCCCCGACGCGCCCACGCACGCGTGGCGCGGCCGAGCCACCGCCCGTGCACTGATGGGCGAGGATCCCGTTCTGCGGGCGGCGTACCGGCTGTGCCGCCGCACCACACGGCAGCACGATCCCGGGATCCACGCCCTCATCCAGTTGATGCCGGCCGTCCTGCGCCCGGCATGCTGGGCACTCTGGGCGGCCGCCAGCGTCCTTGACGACCTGGCGGACCAACCGGATGTGGAGCCGGCCCGGCGCGCGGCCCGCGTCGAGGCGTGGACCAGGGCGCTGAAGCACGACACGAGGGCGGGCACGAGCACCGATCCGATCCGGTATGCCTTGGTGGACACGGCAGGACGGTGGCATCTGGACCTGACCAGCCTGCAGGGCGCGATGGCCAGGACACGGGACGACGCCCACGGTCTGCGCTTCCCCGACTGGGCCGCGTGGCGGGCCGGGTGCGCTGAGGGAGTCGTGCCCTGGGTCGACCAGGTAAGGCACCTGTTCGAGCAGGCCGGCGCGCCGATGACGCTACGGCTGGACCGGCAGGCCGACTACGAACACTTCATCGACGGCGCCCAGCTCACCGACATCCTCACCGACCTGAGCACCGACCTCGCCCAGGGCCACCTGTTCCTGCCACAGGAAGCGCTGGACCCCTTCCCCGGCGCAGAGGCCGATCTGGTCGAGGGACGCTGGAGTCCAGCCGTGGCGGCCTTGATCGCCGAACTGACAGCCCTGGCGCGCCGACGGGTGACCAAGCCCGCCGTGACGAGAGGAATGCACCCGGGGCCCGCCACCGTGCTCGACACGGCGGCCGACCTGATGCGCGCCCAACTCGACGCCGTCGACGCGGCCGGCCCCACCCTGCTGAAGCGCCCCCCGCGCCCCTCCGTCGTGGCACGCGCCCGCATACTGGCCCCCGCCCGCCTCCGCGCGGCCCTGGCCTGGAGCCTGACCCCCCTGACCGTGCCGGGCCCCCGGCCCCCCGCGGTGGAGTCGAGCGATCCGGGCCGGGCGGCCGAGGACGCCGGTCTCCGGCCCCCGCCACCGCACCGCGACGGCGTTCGGCCCCCGCGGATCGCCGCCGACCGGATGCCCTCCCACGTGGCGGTCATCATGGACGGCAACGGCCGGTGGGCCGAGCAGCGCGGTCTGCCCCGCCACGAAGGCCACCGCGTCGGCACCGCCGCCGTGCACGAGGTGGTTCACGGAGCCTTGGAGATCGGCCTGCGCCACCTGACCCTGTACACGTTCTCCACCGAGAACTGGAAACGCGACGCGCAGGAGATCACCACGATCCTGGAGACGCTCCGCCGCGAGATCGACGAAGGCCCCCTCCGTGACCTGAACGTGCGCCAGCGCTGGTCCGGCCGTCCCGACAGACTGCCCGAGGACCTCGTCCACGCCCTCAGGGACGCAGAGCACCGCACCCGTAACCGCACCGGACTGACACTCACTTTGTGCATCAACTACGGCGGCCGCGACGAGATCACCCGGGCCGCCGCGGCACTCGCCCAGGCAGCCAGAGAAGGTGAAGTGGACCCCCGCCTCATCGGCCCGGACGACTTCGCCCGCCGTCTGCCCCACCCCGACATGCCGGACGTCGACCTGCTGTGGCGCACCGGCAATGAGCAGCGCACCTCCAACTTCCTTCCCTGGCACGCCACCTACGCGGAGCTGTACTTCACCCCGGGCTACTGGCCCGACATCGACCGACGTGACCTGTGGCAGGCCATCACCGAGTACAGCCGACGCCAACGCCGCCACGGCGCCGTCCCCGCCCCCCTCGCCTCCCCCGGGAACCACCGTCCGTCCCCTCGCGCCCGGCCTGACCCCCGCCACTGACGCGTTCCAGCTCTTGTCGCAGTTCCGGCGGACTACGTCCGCCAGGTCGGCCGGCCGCGTGGGCCTACCTCTCGTCCTCCGGATCCCAGTCCAGCAGCCGCACCTTGGCCACCGTGCGGACATGGCGGCGCATCGCGGCGGCGGCCTGCCGGGGACTGCCGGTTTCGATGGCGTCGAGGATGGCCCGGTGCTGGGCCAGGGAACGGCCGGGGCGGCCGGGCCGGCGCAGGGACTCGGTGCGGCTCTCGGCGATCTGCTCGGCGATGGAGCGCATGAACTCCGCGAGCAGGCCGCTGTGCGCCGCCGCCGTCACCGCCGCGTGGAACAGGCGGTCGCCCGGATCGCCTGGCCCACGGTGCTGCTGATCTGCGGTGTCCTGACCTACGTCGGTGTGCTGGACCGGATGGGCACGATCACCTGGGCAGGCGAAGGGGTCGGCGGCATCGGTGTTCCGCTGCTCGCCGCGGTGCTGCTCTGCTACATCGGCGCGATCGTGTCGGCGTTCGCCTCCTCCGTCGGGATCATGGGCGCGCTCATCCCGCCGGCGGTGCCGTTCCTCGCCCAGGGTGAGATCGGGGCGGTCGGCATGGTGGCGGCGCTCGCGGTGTCGGCGACGGTGGTCGACGTGAGCCCGTTCTCGACGAACGGCGCGCTGGTCCTGGCCGCGGCGCCGGACGTCGACCGCGAACGTTTCTTCCGACAGCTGATGATGTACGGAGGAATCGTGGTCGCGGTGGTGCCCGCGGTGGTGTGGCTGGCGCTGGTCGTACCAGGCTGGGGGTAGAGCCCCGGGACGCCCCCACGGACGACCGCTGCACGGCCGCACGACACGGTTGCGCGAAGCGGCTGCACGACAGCGGCTGCGCAGCCCCAACGGTTAAGGAGTACGACCCGTGTCCTCTCTCTTCCCGGTCCTGACCGACAGCCGGGCCGGCGGCCCCGCCGCCGGCCGGCCCGCCCTCCGGTTCGGCGAGCGCTCACTGACGTACGGGGAACTCGCCGCCGCGGCCGGCCCGGTCGCCGGGGCCGTCCGGGAGGCGCGGCGGGTCGCCGTCTGGGCGACCCCGACGCTGGAGACGGCGGTCGCGGTCACCGCGGCGCTGCTCGCCGGGGTGACGGTGGTGCCGCTGAACCCGAAGTCGGGCGGGAAGGAACTCGGCCACATCCTGTCCGACAGCACCCCGGACCTGGTCCTCACCGCGCCCGGCGAGGACCTCCCGGAGGCACTGGCCGGCCTGGCCCGCCTGGACGTCGACCCCGCCGACCGCACCCCTGGCGCCGTCCCCTGGGACCGTGCGGGCGACGAGGACCCGGCCCTGGTCGTCTACACCTCCGGCACCACCGGCCCGCCCAAGGGCGCCGTCATCCCCCGCCGCGCGATCGCCACCACCCTGGACGCGCTCGCCGACGCCTGGCAGTGGACCGGCGACGACGTCCTCGTCCACGGGCTCCCGCTGTTCCATGTGCACGGTCTCGTCCTGGGCGTCCTGGGCCCGCTGCGCCGCGGCGGCTCGGTGCGTCACCTCGGCAGGTTCACCACCAAGGGCGTGACCCGGGAGCTGAGCGGTGGCGCGACCATGCTGTTCGGCGTGCCGACGATGTACCACCGCGTCGCGGAGTCGCTGCCCACCGAGCCGGAACTGGCCGAGGCGCTGGCCGGGGCGCGGCTGCTGGTGTCGGGGTCGGCGGCGCTGCCCGTGCACGACCACGAGCGGATCGCGGCGGCCACCGGACGCCGGGTCGTCGAGCGGTACGGCATGACGGAGACGCTGATGAACACCGCCGTCCGCGCGGACGGCGAGGCCCGCCCCGGCACCGTGGGCGTGCCGCTGCCGGGCGTGGAGCTGCGGCTGGTGGAGGAGGACGGGTCCCCGGTGGCGGCGTACGACGGTGAGACCGTGGGCGAGATCCAGGTGCGCGGCCCGAACCTGTTCACCGAGTACCTGAACCGGCCGGACGCCACCGCGGGCGCCTTCACCGCCGACGGCTGGTTCCGTACCGGTGACATGGCGGTGCGTGATGCCGACGGCCATGTCCGGATCGTCGGCCGCAAGGCCACCGACCTGATCAAGAGCGGGGGTTACAAGATCGGCGCCGGGGAGATCGAGAACGCGCTGCTGGAGCACCCCGGTGTCCGGGAGGCCGCGGTGACCGGGGAGCCGGACGCCGACCTGGGCGAGCGGATCGTCGCGTGGATCGTCCCGGCGGATCCTCAGTCACCGCCTGATCTGGAGGAGTTGGCGGACCATGTCGCCCGCCGACTGGCCCCGCACAAGCGTCCGCGGGTGCTCCACCACCTCACCTCGCTCCCCCGCAACGACATGGGGAAGATCATCAAGCGGGCGCTGCGTCATGACTGAGCGGCTCTCCGCGCGCGAGACCGTCGCACGCGTCGCCGACGATTCCACGTTCACCGAACTTCCTCATCCCGTAAGGGAGTCCGCCCCCGACGGCCCGCTCGGCTGGCCGGGCTACGACGCCTTGCGCGCCCGTGCGGCCGAGCGCACCGGTGAACAGGAGTCGGTGGTCTGCGGCACCGCCCTGGTCGAGGGCGTCCGGGCCGTGCTGATCGCCTTCGAGTTCGGCTTCCTCGGCGGTTCGCTGGGTGAACGCACCGGCGACCGGCTGGTGTCGGCGTACGCGCATGCCCGCGAGCACCGGTTGCCGGTCGTCCCGCTGGTCGCCACCGGTGGCAGCCGGATGCAGGAGGGCATGCTCGCCCTCACCCAACTCCATCGGGTGGCGCGCGAGTCGGCGCTCACCAGGGAAGCCGGGCCGGCGCAGATCGCGGTGGTCCGGGACCCGACGACGGGCGGCGGCTGGGCCACGCTGGGCGCGGGCGCCGACGTGGTCCTCGCGCTGCCCGGCGCACAGGTCGGCTTCGCCGGCTCACGGGTCCGCCCGGCGGACGCCGACCCGGCGGCGTACACGGCCGAGGCGCAGATGGCGGCGGGCGCGGTGGACGCCGTGGTCCCGCCGGAGGACCTGCGGGGCACGCTGGGCCGGTGGCTGCGGCTGCTGACCCGCCCGTCCACCACCCCGGCCGCCCCACCGGAGCCGCTGGGCATGGGGCCGGGTGACCTTCCGGCCACCGGCCGGGACGCCGTACAGCGCGCCCGCTCTTCCGAACGCCCGCGCGCACAGGCCTACTTGGACACCTACTTCACCCACCGCGTCGCGCTCAGCGGCGACCGTTGCGGCGGCACCGATCCGCAGGGCGTGCTCTGCGGCTTCGGCGAGCACGAGGGCCGTACGATCGCCTACGCCGCGCAGACCGGGACGGCGACCCGTCCCGCCGGGTACCGCACCGCCGCCCGGCTGATCCGGCTCGCGGACCGGCTCGGCATCCCGGTGCTGACCCTGGTGGACACTCCGGGCGCGGCCAACGACGCGGAGGCGGAACGGCAGGGCGCGGGGGCGGCCATCGCCGACCTGTTCGCCGCGGTGGCCGCCGCCCGCACCCCGGTCACCACGCTCGTCGTCGGCGAGGGCGGCTCCGGCGGCGCCCTGGCCCTGGCGGCGCCGGGCAACACCTGGGCCACACCCGACAGCTACTTCTCGGTGATCGCCCCGGAACTCGCGGCGGCGATCCTCAAGCGCCCTCCGCGGGAGGCGGAGGCCACGGCGGACCAGCTCCGCGTCCGCCCCCAGGACCTGGTGGACCTGGGCGTCGTACGGGGCATCGTCGGCGGCCGGAACCACCACCACGATCACCATCACGACGACAGCTGAACCGGGGGCCGCCCGCGGCCCACGCGGTCGCCGCCGAACCTGAGCGTCGCCCCGCGTGCGGCGGGCGGGCCGCAGGGCCGGGTCGCCCCGGCTGTCGGCGGTGTCGGCGCTGGTGCCAGTACCGGCGACGGTGTCGGCGTCGGCGTCCGCGTCAGCGGTGGTGCCAGTGCCGATGTCAGCGCCAGTGCCGGCGTCCGCGTCGGTGTCCGCGGGGAGGCGGCCACCGCCTCCTTCCCGCCCACCTCGGCCGCCCCCTCGCCACGTACGGGGCCGGTGGGAGGCTCGGGTCCGGCCCCTGCGATTGCCGCGCCCGCCCCCGTTCAGCGGCCCCCCGCCCGGCCCTCCACAAGAGGCGGCGGCCCCCGCTCGCGCGCACGATGGTCCCGAGGTTCGCCGCCCGGCGGCCCGCAGAACCGCGCACTCGGGAGGATCTGCCGTGACCGCCAGTCTGGAGCAGTTGCGCCGCTGCCACTTCGCCGTCGACCTGGGAGCGGCCCGCACCCGGGTCTACGTCAAGGGTGCCGGGCTCGTCGTCGACCAGCCGTCCGCCGCCGCCGTGAACACCCGTACCGGTGCGCTGATCGCGGTCGGCGAGCTCGCGGAGCGGATGACCGGGCGGACGCCGGACTACATCCGTGTCGTACGGCCCGTCTCGGGCGGCACCGTCGTCGACATCGAGATGGCGCAGCGCATGCTGCGGCATCTGCTCGGCGAACGGATCCGCCGCGCCCTGCGCCGCAGACCCCGGCTGCGCGCCGCGGCCTGTACCCCGCACGACGCCGATCCGCTGGCCCAGCGCGCCACGATCGAGACGCTGGTGGGGCTGGGCGCCCGCCGGGTGGAGCTGGTCGACACGCTCATCGCGGCCGCCGTCGGCTGCGGGCTGCCCGTGGAACGTCCCGAGGCGACCATGATCCTGGTGTGCGGGGCGGCGACCACACAGGTGGCCGTGCTCTCGCTCGGGTCGATCGTGACGGCCGAGCGCATGTCCGTCGGCGGGAACGCCGTGGACCACGCGATCGTCCAGCACCTGCGCCACCAGCACGAACTGATGCTGCCGAGCCAGTCCGTACGGCCGCTGCAGGTGGCCCTGTCCGGCAACGGGCTCACCCCGCACGGTCCGGAGTCGACGGAGATCCACGGCAGGGACGTGGCCACCGGCCTCGCCCGCTCGGTCAAGGTCGACACGGCGGCCGTGCGGCACGCCATCCAGACCCCGCTGACGGCCGTACTGGACGGGATCGGCAAGGTGCTGCGGGGCTGCCCGCCCGACCTGGTCGCCGACCTCGCCGACCGCGGGATCATGATGGTCGGCGGCAGCGCCCTGCTGCCGGGCCTCGACCAGATGCTGCGGCAGGCGACGGGCATGCCGGTCCACATCGCCGAGCGGCCGGACGTGTGCGCCGTCCAGGGCCTGGGCGCCATGCTGGAGGGCAAGATCGCCCCCCTGGTGCTGAACCCGCTGGCGACCTGAGCCACCCGGCCCGCCCCACCCGGCCGGAATTCCGGCCGGCGCACGAACGAGGGGTGTAGGGCGCGGCAAACCGGGCAGGCGCCTTCGCGAGCACCGCACGGACCGTATACGTTTCGCACCGCCCCCGCCCCGCACGTCCCGCACCTCCTGCCGCCCGGTCCACGGCGCCCGATCCGCACGCCCGACGGCCCGCTCGCCCACCGAACCAGGCGGTGACATGACCTCCGCGGCTCCACCCCCTTTCTCGGGAAGACGAAACACGCTGGTCATCGGTGGACGCATGGACGGGAACCGGGCCCTGCTCACCCCGCGCGGCGAACTGGTCCACGGCAGCGCCGACACCCTCGCCCGGAAGCTGGCCCAGCTGCCCGCCCGCACGGCCGGGGTCGACCTGGACATGAGCGGCGTGCATTTCATGGACACGGCGGGACTGCGGTTCCTGGACGTCCTGCGCGACCACGGCCGCCGGCGGTCGGTGCCGGTCACGGCCACCCGCTGGACCGGTCAGCCGCGTCGCGTCCTGGCGCTCGTCGGCCTGGACACCACCGACCCCCTGCGCTCCCGGCGCCGGGGCGGCGCCCCCGCCCCGGTGACGGCCCCACAACCGGCGCGGCGGCCGCCCGCGCGGATACGGGAGGACGAGGTCGAACAGCTCCGGCAGGAGATCGCCGCCCGTCCCGCCGTCGACCGGGCCCGCGGCATCCTGATGGCCCTCCACGGCTGCGACTCGGACACCGCCTGGCGCATCCTGCGCGAGACCTCCCGCCTGTCCGGCGCCCCGCTCCGCACGGCCGCCGCGGCCCTCACCGCCGACACCGACCGGGCGGGCCCCCGCCCTCCGCGGGAGGTACGGGAGGCCCTGGCCACGGCTCTCGCCCGCCACCTGTCCTGAGCCGGAGCGGAAGCCCCGAACGCGGGCGGAGGTCCGGACATCGCCATCATGCTGCCGAAGACGGCGCACTCGGCACGGATTCCGGTCACCCGCCCCGGGCGACAAGGCCGGCACGCCCCGATCCCGCACACCGCCGTGTACGCCGAGCCCGCGGAGCCCTTGGACGACCGCCCCGGCCGGCCCGGGAGCGGCGGCAGCTCATGCCGTACCCCTGCGGCGTGCCCGGCAAGCGCCCACTGCCGGCGGCGGGCCGCCACCCGCTCCCGCGCAGCGGCCCAGCCGAACGCCAGAGCCGTGACCACGGCGGTGTTCGCGACCAGGCGGGAGCCCTCCGCATCGGACAGTTCACCCCAGACCACAAGGACCGCCAGGACGGGCGCCGTGACCAGAGCAGACTCCGGCAGCCGGGCGAGCCAGTGCGGCAGCCCTGCGGCCGACCCCGTCTGCGGCATGCCGATCCAGTCCGGACCGCACGGCGCCGACTCGCTGCACACCGGCACCGGCTCCACTGCGATCGCCCACACACCGGCAGCCAGCAGCGCAAGCACGGACCACACCGGTCGCGCCCGGGCCGCAGGGCGGGCACGGGCCCACGCAGCGGCATCGTCGGACGAACCAGGCGGGCGCGGCGGGAGCGGAGCCTGACGTCATCGGGGCGGGAGTCCCGGACGCGCGAGGATGACGGCAAGCCGTACCGCCGAAGGCGTCAGACGGCCAACTCCTCTACCAGGCGCGTGGATCGAGTACCAGCCGGACGACAGACCGGTGCGGAGCGGTTCCCCCTGGAAGCGTGCGCACCGGCCGTGCGACCGTGACGGAGAGGCCATCTTTATGTGATCCACATCATGTGAAGGAACAGTGATCACCGTGCAACCTTTTATGGTGCCCGCCGGTCCTGCCTGGCGACGCATCGGTCGCTTCCTCCTCTGAGGTACATATGAAGATTCGCCGTTCCCTGGCTCTTGCCGCCGCCACGGCTGTGATAGCTCCGACAGCCCTGCTCGTCGCCCCGGCCGCCTACGCCACGGACAGCAGCCCGTCGCCCTCCGTCAGCGAGGCGGCCCCCACCGGGGAGGAGTCCGCCCCCGCGGAGGACGACACCGCCCCGGCGGCCGAGGACACCACTCCGGCTGCGGAGGAGTCGACGCCTGTGGCCGGCGAGTCCAGCCCGGCCGCCGCGGAGCCGGCCGCGCCCGACGCCTCCTCCTCGGCGGCCGCGCCCGCCTCCCCCTCGGCGCCCTCCTCCGTCTCGCCCGGCCCGGTCGAGTGCGGCGGCGAGGACGTGACGTTCGACGACGACCTGCACACCGGCCTCTCCGGCCTGCCCTCGAAGATCGTGGCGGGCAGCGGCTTCCACGGCTTCAAGCTGGACGTCGACAACAAGGGAAACCACGCCTACCAGCGCGTCGACCTCGGCGTGTTCGCCGCCCAGGTCGACGAGAACGACTTCTTCGTCGACACCGGCTACCTCACCCTGCAGTTCAAGGACCCGGCCACCGGCACCTGGACCGACATCTCCCTGGACGAGGAGGACGAGGGCGCCGGCTACCTCGGCTACACCGACATCCGCGCCAAGGAGTCCTTCTCCATCGACCTGCGCCTGAGCGTCGACAAGAAGGCCCCGTCCGGTCTCGGCTTCGCCATCAGCATCGGCATGTACGCCGACGACGAGGGCAACTGCGTCTACTCCGGCGACGACAGCTACTACGAGTTCGACATCCTCGCCGCCGGCTCCGCCCCGGCCGACACCGGTGACGCCAAGCCGCAGGACGGCAGCAAGCCGCAGGGCGGCAGCAAGCCGCTGCCGAACAAGCCGGTGGGCGACACCCAGATCGACCCGCAGGGCCGTCTCGCCGAAACCGGCTCCAGCTCCGCGCTCCCGGTCATCGCCCTCGCGGGCGGTGCCGCGGTCGCCGTCGGCGGCGGTGCCCTGTTCATCGTGCGCCGCCGCAAGGCCGCCAACGCCATTACGGCTGCCTGACACCAGTCGCTGCCCGTGCGGGGCCGCGCCGACGACTCGGCGCGCCCCGTGGCCGTCGTCCTCCGGGAGCACCTCCACGAAACACGCGTGCCTGCGAATGTCCGGGATCCACGCGCCGAGCGCCGGGGCCTCCGCGGTCCCCGCGCATACGAGAATGCCGACCGGTCCGGTCTCCATCCGGACGCTCAGCCTTCCCGGCCCAGGCCATGGGACGGGACCTGCGGGGCTTCCCCGCAGCGCTCGTGCGGCGAGCGCTCCCGCACCGACTCCGGAAACCTGACGTTTCCGCGGGTGAGCGCATGGTGGGGCGGGTGGGACTCGAACCCATTCAAGTGACTCGTCTCACCTGCGAGGATGCCAAAACCACGGACACAACCTCTTGTTTCCATCCGGCCGGATCCCTCTCGATCCGGCTCGATCGGGAACTGTTCGGCGTTCGCCGCACCGGCTTCTCACCCATGGGCCGCGCTGAAGAGGCCCAAGGAAATCACACTCTTTGCCGTTACCGGATCCTCTGAAGCAGGCACCACCTTCTGGGGCGTGGCCGGTCACCCTGATCGATCCGCCCGCCGCCTTGTCAAACCGGTCGGCGACGGCCAGGCCGAGACCGCTGCCGGCCGGGCGGGTGATCCGTAGCGGAAGTTCTCCAACGGAACACGACAGCCACCGTCAGCGCTCGGAGAACCAGCAGGGAAAGGCGTGGGTGCCGCCGGCGGCCGGATCGTTCACCCCGGCCGGCCCTCAGACCCGCGAGCGCGCGTCGGCCTGTGCCGAGCGATCACAGCGGGGCCTTACGGGCCGGTTGCGGCGAGATGCAGACGAACCGGGCGACCGCGAGGTCGGACGCGGCCGGCCGAACACGTCGGGCTCGGCCCGCAGGGGCGACCTGGGCGAGGCGCTGTCCGCGGCTTGCGCCACGGCGCCAGTGCCGTCGGTGTCGCGGTGTCCGGCCCAACCTGCGGACCTTCTCCACCAGACGCGTCGTCCGGGCCTGCGAACCGCCCCTGCCACCGCCCTTGCCACGGACGCGCGAGTGCAACCCGACGGGCTCGCTCATGTGGAGAGTGCCGCTTTCCGTTCAGCCATCAGAACTCTGGTCCAGTTCCGTCTCCAGAGGCCAGAAACACTTTCCACTTATCCGATCGAGGTATGGACGAGCACACCCATGAAAGTGCGGAACCGGGTCATCCGTTCGTCGGCGGCGGGTAAGGGAGAAGGGTGGCGTTGATGGCCTCCCATGCCTCGACGAGCTCGGACAGCTTGCGAGGTTCTTTCGTCGCCAGATTGGCGAACTCACGCTGGTCGACGGCGAGGTTGTACAGCTGCGGGGTGGGCCTGGGCATTCCGGGCTGCGGCAGTGCACTGTAGTAGAACTTCCAGTCGCCGCGGCGCAGAGCCCGGCTGTTTCGCATTCGCCAGAACAGGTCGTGCCCGGGCGCCGGCTTGCCGCGCAGCAAGTGGTCGACGAGGCTCACGCCGTCGAACGGGTGAGCGGGGTCGGGGGTGGCCGCTCCCAGCTCGACGAACGTCGCCGTCCAGTCCATGGTGATCACCGGCGTGCTGCTGACCTTGTGCCCGGGGAGCGTGCCCGGCCAGCTCAGGATCGCGGGCACCCGGACTCCGCCTTCCCGGGTGTCGCCCTTGTTGCCGTACAGCGGCCACATGTTCGACCAACGTTCACCGCCGTTGTCGCTGGTGAACAGGACAACGGTGTTCCGGCGCTGCCCGGTGGCGTCCAGTGCTTCGAGGATCTTCCCGACCGCGGCGTCCAGCCCTTCGACCATCTCCTTGAAGACCTCGCGGCTGCCGCCGTCCCAGTGGGCGAGCGCTCCGTTGTCGCCGGTCTCACCTGCCAGAGTCCGGGCGGTCAGCTCCTTGCTGATCGCCACGTCTTTCGGTCCCTCCCACGGCCAGTGCGGCGTGGTGAAGTTGACGTTGGCCAACCATGGCTTGCGGTGTTTCTCGCGGATAAAGTCCACGGTCCGGTCGGTGATGAGATCCGTGAAGTACCCCAGATCCTCGACCTGGACCTCGTTCTCGTAGAGGTCGAAGTCGCCGTTGGGGTTGATTTTGGAGAAGTAGTCGACAGCGCCGCCCATGGCGCCGAAGAACTCGTCCCACCCGACGCGAGTGGGACTGAACCAGGGGAGGTATCCGCAGTGCCACTTGCCGAACATGCGGGTCGTGTATCCCTGCTCCTTCAGCATGCCGGCAAGGGTCGGCCGGTCCAGCGGAATGCCGTCGGTCTCGTTCGGCCTGACGATCGGCTCGGCCAGGCCTCCGGCGAGCCGGCCCGGGTAGCGGCCCGTGTAGAGGCCGAAGCGGGTCGGTGAGCAGAGCGGGGAGGCCGCGTATCCGTCGGTGAAGCGGATTCCCGACAGTGCCAGCCGGTCGAGATGAGGGGTTCTGATCTCCGGGGCGCCGTAGCAGGAGAGGTCGGCCCAGCCCAGGTCATCAGCCAGGATGACGAGGATGTTGGGCTTCTCGGGAAGCCTGCCGCGGTCGGCCGGGGCGAACTCCGACTCCTGTGCCGCGTTCGCCGACGCCCACGAGGGTGTCAGGGCCACGGCTCCCGCGGCGGCGCCCGCAGCGCCCAGGAGGCGGCGCCTGGACAGGGAGGACATCTGTGAAGTCATGGATCCTCGAGTCTGCTCGGGGTCGATGTCGCTTCAGGGTTTCGAGGTCGATCGCCGGTATCCAGGGCCTCTCGATCCGAGGATGCCGACCGGGCTGAGACCGTCACCTCGGTTCAGCGGCCGATGCCGACGACAGCGTCCTGGGATCGGGCACTTCCTCGGCGGGTCGCATCGGGTCGGCCCCGCGTCGGGAGTGCCGGAAGGAGCACAGGTCCGGGAATGTGTACGAATGGGGTCGGCTGCGACAGTACGCACGCACGGCAGGGGTGGACCGGCACACAATGCCGGCGCTGTCGCCGCCGGTCCGCCGCGGCGAGGCTTCGGCCTCCGTCCCGGTCAGGCTTTTCGCACGCCTCCTGGGTACGCGAATTCGGCGCCCAGGGGTGTTGCGCAAGGCGGCGCACTGGACGCCACTTGAGCATGACTGCGGCGTTGAGGGCAGGATGGCGTGGGCGAAATCGTTCACCGGGCTGCGGGTGACGCAATTCGCGTGCCTACCGACAGCGCGTCCCGTTCGGCTGGTTCGGCAAGCGGCTCTCCCTGCGACGCCTTGCGGGACGGTGCTGCGACACGCCCCCACAGCGAGGGCGGTCTGCCGGCGAGGGCGGTCTGCCGCCGAGTCCGCCGACGGCCCTGTGGAGGGGGCCTGCGGGCGGGAACGTTCTTCGACGGCGGCAGCCTCGTCCTGGCGGTCACCGTGCCCACAAGGGGCAGCCGCTCACCTGCCGTCCTCGGGAGCGGTGGTCGACGACGCCACGGGGAAGGCGGTGCGTGTGAGCCCCTCGGAGACCTGCCAGATCCGCCGGGCGTCGTCCATGCCGGCAAGTCGCGGGTAGAGGGGCTGTTCGGCGGGAGCGCCACCCAGGTTCCGGGGGCCGCCGGGGCTGTACAGGCGGCCGCCGCACGCGTCGGGGGAGGTCGCGGCGAACAGGGCCGGCAGCGGCGCCGTCGCCAGGTCGCCGACAAGAATGCCGCGCCTGGACAGAGCACGAATGAGGCGTACCCCCGCGGTGTCTTTTGCCCGGCCCACCTCAGGGCGTGCGGCCAGGAGGCTGGTGGGGGCGATGCCGGGGTGCGAGAGGTTGCTGGTGATGCCCCAGCCCGCGGCCCTGCTGCGCCGATCCAGTTCGAGTCCGAACAAGCCGAAAGCGATCTTGGACTGACTGTACGCCTTGCGGCCGTTGTAGGAGCGTTCCCAGTTCAGGTCGTCCCAGTTGATGGCGTGCTGGTTCGCGCTGACGCTGATCTGCGAGGTCACGCGCGCACTGCCGGCGCGCAGCAGGGGCAACAGGTGGCTGACAAGAGCGAAGTGACCGAGGTGATTGCTGCCGAACTGCAGCTCGAATCCATCGGCGGTGGTCTGCCGGTTCGGTGGAGTCATCACACCGGCGTTGTTGACGAGGATGTGGATCGGGCGGTTCTCGGCGAGCAGCGTGGCGCCGAGTCTCTCGACCGAGTCCAGCGACGACAGGTCGAGTTGTCTGAGGGACAGGACGGCTTGCGGGTGCTGCTCCCGGATCCTGTCGATCGCTGCCGCGCCTTTGCGTGCGTTGCGGACGGGCATGACCACCTCGGCGCCGGCGGCGACGAGACGGGCCGCCAGGCCGAGTCCGACGCCGTCGCTGGCGCCGGTGACGACGGCGAGCTTGCCTGAGAGATCGGGGACGACGATGTCCGGCTGTGTACGTGCCATGGTGCTGCTCCCAGGATTCCTTGACCCTGTGCGGCGCTGTGGTGCCGGCCGCCGGGTGGCGATGCCAGTCGCCCTGACTGGCTGTTGTCGTCTCAGGTTGCACCTGGTCCGCGGTGACATCCACGGCCTGTCGATCCCTGGCCGGCTCGACCCGGGCAGCCCGGGACGGAAACCTCACGCGCCCGGGCTTGCCCAGGCACATCGCAGTGACTCCGCCGACGATGCCGACGGTGTGCTGACGTCTGGTGTGGCGGGCACTTCTGTCGTTGGACGGGTTCGCAGGCTGCCATGGCCGGGAAGTCATGTCCGCCGTGCCGGTGATGACCGGCCTCGACCGAAGCAGTGCGGACAGTTCGGTCCCGTCTGCTGCGATCGGCAGCGACCGCCTGTCGGAGGTGAGGGACGTCGCCCCGACTTCAGCGGTGACGTGCCCGCGCCGGTCAGGCCCCCCGAGGAGGACAGCCACGGCCTGCCGGTCCTGGTCACGGAACCGCCGCTGTACCGGGAAGGGGGGATTGATGATCCGTGGATGGCGGTGTGTCCCGGTAGGTAGAACTGAGGCACGCCGAGGAAGGAAACCGCATGATGATCGACAGGGTCGGCCTGGCCGAGTTCCTCCGTCGCCGCCGGGAGTTGTTACAGCCCGAGGACGTGGGCTTCCCCCGGGGGGAACGCCGCAGGACCAACGGACTACGGCGCGAGGAAGCAGCCTCGCTCTGCCACATGTCCACCGACTACTACGCACGACTCGAACGCCAGCGCGGACCCCACCCCTCCGAGCAGATGATCGCTTCGATCGCTCAAGGACTGCATCTCTCACTCGACGAGCGCGACCACCTCTTCAGGCTCGCAGGCCACCATCCCCCTGCGCGGGGCGCGGTCAGCGAGCACATCAGCCCGGGCCTGTTGCGTGTGCTCGATCGGCTCGACGACACTCCCGCGGAGATCGTCACCGAACTGGGTGAGACCCTGCGCCAGACCCCGCTCGGCGTCGCACTCACAGGCGACACGACCGGCTACACCGGGCCGGCCCGCAGCCTCGGCTACCGGTGGTTCACCGACCCCGCCGCGCGTCGGCTGTACGCGCCCGAAGAGCACCCGTTCCTCTCCCGAATGTTCGTTTCCGGCTTGCGCGGGATCCTCACCCTGCGCGGACCCGGGTCGCAGGCGGCGCACCTCGCCGACCTCCTTCACGGGCAGAGCGAGGAGTTCCGGACCCTCTGGAACGATCATGAGATAGGCATCCGCCCCGCCGAGGTCAAGCGCTTCACGCACCCCGAGGTGGGGGATCTGGAACTGCACTGCCAGATACTGCACGACCCGAGCCAGTCACACACACTGCTGGTCTACACCGCCGTTCCTGGCAGCGAGAGCTACGAGAAGTTGCAGCTCCTGTCCGTACTGTGGCCAGTAGGCGCTCGCTGATGCACGGAGTGGAGAGGACTTCGGCGACCTGGGCCTGCGTGGTGTGCTGCCGCTTCCGCAACTCGGCGAGGCGATGGACACGGGAGGCCAGGACCAGCGCCTGCGCCCCCTTCTGGACCCGGTCCTTCTCCGCGTCGGTGAAGGAGAACTCCTCGGCCAGGCCCTCCCAGGAGACGGCCTGTGGGTCCTTGAGGTGATCAGTCATCGCGCCCCGCCCCCTCCCCCGCTGGCCTCATCGCCGCATCCGAGGAGCGCAAGGTTCCCTCGCCTTCCGCAGGTCACCAGGTCACCAGGTCACCCCTGGAGGTTCCTGTGATTTCTCACCTCTCGACCTCTCACTGCCCACAGCAGGCATTCACTTTTCGTAGTGGATGCAGCTCGTTCGGCTGGGGCCACGGGACCGGCGGGTTCGCGATTCGGGCCGCCGAGGGCGGGGAGGACACCGGCGGGTGCGTCGGCTTTCCACCCCGCGATCGCGGCCAGGGGCTCCGCGCCAGCCAGCCGCGCACGCGGAGAGCGCGAGGACCAGGGCCAGAGGGCGGCGCCCCTTTGCCACTCATCCTCATCCCGCCCGAGCCTGCGCCACACCCTCCCCGCCGCCCCATCCGGACCGGCCGTGATCCGCTCCAGCTCGGTGGCGGCCCCGGGCCCCGCTTGGTGGTAACCGACGGCCGTGATGCCCGAGGCCCGGCCCGAGTACGGCTCCCCCGCGAAGTAGCGGCGGGCGGCCTCCTCCGGGCGCCGGATCCGGCTCTCCCACTACGCCTTCGTCTTGCCCGTGAACACGAGCTGTTCGACCCGGTGGCGCCGAAGAAGCGGGGTCAGCCCGCCCCGCCGTCGAGCAGCCTGCTGTAGCGCAGCCGCAGCGCCCGCTCCGTGCTGGCCGCCACGGTGACGAGTCCGAGCACGGCGTTGCCCCAGCCCGGCAGATCGGCGGGCGAGGTGAAGGTCCCGACGTACTGGGCGAGGCCCTCCGGGTCCCGGGTGACCTGTTCGACGAGCTGAAGGATCAGGAGGACCAGGCCGATGACGAGCACCATCATCGAGAGGGAACCGATCAAGCGGCTCAGCGCGGGGTGTGCGCGGTCGAGGCGCGCGCGGCGCCCCTCGGCGGAGGCGGTGTCCGGGACGAGCTGGAACTCGGCCCCCTCGGCGGTGACGTAGTGGCAGCGCTTGAGCCCGAAATTGCTCGCCCTCACTTCGACGGTGCCGCCCTGGACGGGGAAGACGGCGGGGACTCTGGACTCGGCGTGATGCCTGCCGTCGAGGTACAGGTGGGCCTTGACGTGGCCATTCGACGACTGCTTTTGATGCCTTACGTCGACGGTGTAGACCGTCTGCCGACCGTCGTCACTCATCAGCCGAAGATGGAACAGTCCGCGGGTAAGCATCTGCCACCAGCGGAAACGCTTCAACGGTCGCCCGTCCCCGGGCTTGATTCGCTGCACGGCCCGACGATGCCGCCACTCCTTGAACATGTCTCCGCTCCCGCTACTCACTCGGTTCCGCCGCGCAGGCGAGGTTCCGCGACGGGCGCTGCCCGGTGGTCAGGAACGTCGTCACTGCGCCGTTCGCGCACGTGTTGGGGCCGAACGGATAGATGCCGTGCCCGCCCTGGTCGGCCTTCACCATCGTGGCCCGCTTCCCGAACGCCCGCCGCAGCTCCTGGGCGCCGGCCAGCGGGTTCCCCGGGTCGCGCCCGTTCCGCACCATGAGCACGTTCGACGGGCCCCGCTCCCTGATGCGCACCGGCGGCTCGACCCGCTTGTCCGGCCAGAACGCGCACGGTCCGATGCCTGCCGCGGACCCGCCGAGCATCGGGTACCTCACCCGGTCGACCGCGACATTGCGCTGATACTCCCGGACCGTCCCCGGCCAGCGCGTATCCCCACAGATCACATGGAACCGGGCCGCCATGAAGTTCTCCATGCCGTCCGTCGACGGTGGGGTGTCGGGCGGCAGCGGCCGGTCCTTGTCGAGCGCCTGCCACATCTCGGCCACCAGGGGCGTGGACGCGTCGCTGTAGAGGCGGTCGAAGGTGAGCCCTCGGAACAGCGTCGCGTCCATGCCCTGGACCGGCTTCGCCTCCAGCCGCTTCGCGAGCTCGAAGAACTTCGCGGTCACCTGCTCCGGTGTGGTGCCCAGGCCGTACTCGGGGTGCGCGGCGGCGAACGCCGCGAAGTCCGGGAACCGGTCCTCCATCCCACGGGCGAGCGACCGCGTGGCCGTGACGTCGTACCCGCCGGGGCCCAGGTTGCTGTCGAGCACGATCCGGTCGCTGCGCTTCGGGAACATCGTCGTGTACACCGCACCGAGGTAACTGCCGTAGGACCCACCGAGGTACGAGAGCTTCGGCTCGCCCAGTGCCGCCCGGATCCGGTCCATGTCACGCGCGGTGTTCGCGGTGGTGGTGTGCGGCAGCATCCACGCCGTCCGCGAGGTGGCGCACTGCCCGGCGACGGTCCGCGCGTTCCCCGCCTCCCGCGCGACATCGGCCGCTGTGTGCGCGTACGGCGGCAGGTTGCCGCGGTTGCGCTGTGCCCGCGTCAGGTCGCAGGTCACCGGCGTACTGCGGCCGGTGCCCCGCGGGCCGAAGCCGATCACGTCGTAGGAGTCCAGCACGTCCTGCGGCAGCCCTGAGGCGGCGAGAGCGACTGGGTGGCCGAGACCTGAGATGCCGGGACCGCCCGGAGTGGTCAGCACACCGCGGCGCTGCGACGGCTTCTCGCTCGCCAGCCGGGAGATCGCGACGTCGATCTGCCGGCCGTCGGGATTGCGGTAGTCCAACGGGACTTCGAGTGTCGAGCACTCGAGACGGGGTGACGCGGCCTTACCGGGTGAAGCGGCCTTCTTCTCCGAGCACGGGCCCCACCGCACGGTGTCCGGCGTCGTCGCCGCGGTGCCGGGCGTCGCCACCGACATTTCCGGAAGCACGGTCAGCGCCACGGCGGCCGTCGCCGTGGTGGCGTCGAGGGTGAGGGACAAGGTTCTTCTACGCATCTGATGTCCTCCTGAGGGCGCACGGGGGCGCCGAAACGGGCATGCTCGGGACAACCCCGCCGCCGGCCGTTCAAGCGGACCAGCACGTCGATCCGGGCGGGGTCGTGGAGGCCGTGGGCGGCCAGGCTGAGCGCGTGGACGGCGAATGCTCTCCCCGGGGCGCGTGGGCACACATGCCGTAGGGGCGGGTCTGTCGTCCGGATGGGCGTCAGGTCGTTCCCCGGTCGCGGGTTCCCCCAAGATCTCCGGCCCGCTCGGTGGTCGGTTCCTTGCGGGTGTGTGCCCAGCCACCGGACACCATTGCGACGAGCGCGATGAGTCCGAGGAGGATCATCTGGCCGGTGAGGCCGCCGGGGACCCGGTTGAGGATGCCCCACAGCGGCTCGGAGCCCTGGTTGAGCAGAGCGCGGATCATCCCTTGGGCGGCCAGGGCTGTGATCACCATGCCGACCGCCTCAAGGGCCGTATAGCCGCCCTTGCGCATCGCGTTTCTCCGTCTGGTGTTCGGTTGTCTCGGCACGTGAACGAGTCTGTCCGTGCGGTGCGGCAGACACATCAGCCCTGCGGCTCGCAACGCCTTCGGCCGAAGGCGGGGCGGTGATTCGACTCTGGTCGGGGGCGCATCATCCCGCGGTCCGACTCACCGGCCGCGCGGCTTCGCGACAATGGCCGGGTGAACACGGACGCAGCGCCACGGCTCGGGTGGTGGCAGCAGACATGGCGGCTGGGTGCGGCCGCGGCAGTGGGGATACCGCTCTGGCTGTCCATCGGTGTGTTGCTGCGGGGGCAGACGGACGAAACGGGCTCGTGGTTCGTCATCGGTGATCCGCTGGTGGCTCTCGGCTGCCTGACGGCGCTTCTGTGGCGGCGGCGGTTCCCGCTCGCCGTCGCCATGACGGTCGTGATCGCCTCGACCGCGTCGGCACTCGCTTCCGGCGCCGCGTTTCTGGCGCTGGTTTCGATCTCCACGCGTCGTCGTCCGGTGGAGATCGGGGTCGTCGCTCTGGCCTTCGTGACCGCGTCACAGTTCGCCGGCGGGTTCTACCCGGTCCAGAGCTCGCCCGGCCTGTTGTGGTACCAGCTCGCGTTCCCGGCACTGATCGCGGGCATCGCGGTGGCCATGGGCATGGCCATCGGGGCACGGCGCGTCGAAGTGCGGTCCTTGCGGGACCGGGCGGAGAGCGCGGAACGTGAACAGACCGCACGGGCGGCGCAGGCACGGGCCCTGGAACGCAACCGGATCGCCCGCGAGATGCACGACGTGCTCGCGCACCGGATCTCCCTGGTCGCCATGCAGGCCGGAGTGCTGGACCACCGCAGCGACCTCACCGCAGAGGAAAGCCGCGTGCTGGTCCGCGGTATCGCCGACGGCTCCCACCAGGCCCTGGAAGAACTACGGGATGTCCTCGGTGTGCTCCGGGCCGACCCGGGCCGCCCGGAACCACCCCAGCCCTCCCTCGACCGCGTCCCCGAACTGATAGCCGAAGCCCGCACATCCGGACTGGACGTCACGCTCACCAGCACCGTGGCGGGAACACCGTCCGATGCCGTCGGACGGACCTGCTACCGGATCGTCCAGGAAGGACTGACCAACGCCGCAAAACACGCCCCAGGTGCGCACGTACACATCACCCTCGAAGGAACAGCCGGCGACAACCTCGGCGTCAGCGTCCACAACTCCCCCGCCACCACAGCAACCGCACAACCACCAACATCGGGATTCGGTCTGCTCGGCCTCACCGAACGCATCAGCCTCGCCGGCGGAGAACTCAGCCACCACCCCGCACCCGACAACGGATACGTCCTCACCGCGCGGCTGCCCTGGCCGAATCCCACCCACGAAAAGAGAGTATGAGTGGACAGCGAGCGGGAGCCGGTGGAGCCGGTGCGTGTCGTCATCGTCGACGACGAACAGCTGGTGCGCATGGCGCTGCGGCTCGTCGTCGACGGCGAACCGGACCTGACCGTCGTCGCGGAGGCGGCCGACGGGGACGCCGCGATCACCGTGGTGGACGAGCAGCGGCCGGACGTCGTGCTGATGGACGTGCGGATGCCCGGCCGTGACGGTCTCAGCGCGACCCGGGAGCTCCTCACCCGTCCGGCGCCGCCCCGGGTACTCATGCTGACCACATTCGACTCCGACGATCTGGTGCTCGGCGCACTGCGCGCCGGAGCACTCGGGTTCGTCCTCAAGGACACCCAGCCGTCGCGGATCCTCGACGCGGTGCGGACCGTCGCGGACGGCAACCCCGTGCTGTCCCCAGCGGCCACGGCACGGGTGATCGCCGCAGCCACCAGCCCGCGGTCCTCCTACGCTCGCGACTCATCCCGCGAAGCCGCGCGGAAACAGCTGTCCGCACTGACCGAACGAGAACTCGATACCGCTCGGGCCGTCGCGGACGGACTGGGCAACCCGGAAATCGCCGAGCGGCTGCACATCGGCGTCGCGACCGTCAAGGCGCACGTAGGCAACCTGTTCGCCAAGCTGGGGGTCGACAACCGGGTGCGGATCGCGCTCCTGGTACGTGACGCGGAGGAATGACCGGCCTCGCGCAGAGGGAGGCCGACGCTGCTCCGAGAGAGCGGGTCCGGGACGCCGCTTCCGGTCAGGTAGGGCTCCAAGATCCTGCGTGGCGTGGGCAGATCTGCACGCCTGATCGACGACCTCCAGGATCTCGCGGCAGCGGACGCCGGAGTCCTGAGGCTCCACCCCGAACCTCTCTTCGCCGCGGATTTGATGGACCAGGTGATCAGCGCACACCGCGCCGCGACCGTGAAGGCGAACCTCACCATCGCCCTGGCCGTCACCGGAGAACCACTGCTGTACGCGGATCCCGTACGACTGAAACAAGCTCTCGGGAATCTGGTGAGCAACGCCGTGCAGCACACGCCGTCCGGCGGCACGGTGACACTGACGGCGACCGTCGACGGCGACATGGTGGTCCTCGCGGTCAGCGACACCGGCCACGGGATCGCTCCCGAACATCTGGATCACGTATTCGAGCGGTTCTGGCGCGCCGACCCGTCCCGAAGCCGTAGTACTGGCGGCAGCGGGCTCGGACTCGCCATCGTTCACCAGCTCGTCCTCGCGCACGACGGCACCGTCGACGCGCGCAGTACCCCTGGCGTGGGCACCACGTTCACTCTTCGTCTGCCCACCCTGGCCTCCGAGGAGGAACACAGATCCCCCTACTGAATGTACAAGCACCGCCCTGCTCCCGAAGCCCGGTGAGAGCCGGGGAGGTTGTGGTGCGGTGTGCGGGTGGCGGCCGGTTGGCCGCGCCCTCACACCACGGCCACCTCGTGTCGTCGTCTTCTGCCTGCACCAGGCTTCCGACCGGCCCGGGAACGCCGGAGCCAACACGGCCGCGGGCCACATCGCGGTTCTGGACGACGCTCTCGCGCAGATCCCCGACGCACACCGGTACGGCACCGACATCCTCGTCCGCACCGACAGTGCCGGATCCGCGAAGCTCTTCCTCACCCACGTCCGAAACCTGCGAACACGCGGAATCCGCACCTCCTTCTCGGTCGGATACGCGGTCACCGAGCCGGTCCGCCGCGCGATCCGCGCCCTGCCCGACCAGGTCTGGCACCCCGCCCTGGACCAGGACGGCACCCTCCGCGAGTCCGCCGAGGTCGCCCGGCAACCCCGACTGAAACGCCGAGGCTGGTTACGAGAGACCCACACCCACCTGTCAACAAGGGCCGTCAGTTTCATACCAAGTCCCTTAACACCAGGACGAAACACCGCAGCAAGGCCTGCAGGCCCGCCTGGTGGAGGCGGGGGCGGCCCGGTCCGCTCTCGCGGAGCGGGCTCACCACAGCTCCACCTGAGCACGGACGGCTTATGCCGCCCGCTATCCCTGGTCCTCACGACGGGCCAGTGGGCCGACTGCATGCAGTTCGCCAGTCGAAGGTGACAAAGTCGCCGGCATCGACATCCGTGACGTCCGGGCCGACTTGTTCGACAACGCCTGGCGCCTCGTGGCCGAGGGGGAAGGCACATTGCCCGCGAGGCAGGCCACGCGCGAAGGGGGCGATCTCGCGCCGATGTGTTGGGCGAAGGGCGGCCCCTCCCTCCACGGCCGTGGGACCGTTCAACGGCGCTCCCACGGAGGCGTCGCTACAAAACCCCAGGTCAAAGCCGTTCAGAGCTCATTTTCGATGCACTAGGACCCACGTTCGCCACACCGCCGTGAGGCAAACGCCACACGCGAAACGCACCCGGAAAATGCGTTTCCGCAGGTCAGAACGTTTCCGCAGGGTAAAACTGGTGGGGCGGGTGGGACTCGAACCCACGGCCGACGGATTATGAGTCCTGAAACGGACGTGCCGGAGGCTGACGCCTGATGTCGGCGCACCCCGTTTTGCCTGCTCAGAGGGCACGCCCGCCCCCGCTCCCGTTCGGGCCGTACCGGCCCGTTCCGGTGCGTCCGTGACCACCGCCGTGACCACGTGACCACCGGAACGCCCCAGGTACGAGGCGGCCCCGCCCGGTGCTGTGAACACCGGCCGGGGCCTTGATCCGAACCCCTCCAGATCAGGGAGCCCGAACCCAATGCAGGACCGTATCCCAGACGGCCCCGTGCGCGAGCTGCTCGCCGCCGTCCTCGTCGCCCTCGACATACCGGCCCCCGCCACGGTTGGCGGCACCGAAGCACACGACCGGGTGCTGAACGACCGCGCCATGCACTCGAAGATCGCACTCCGCGACGCCCTCGACGGCGCTCCGCTCGGCGTCGAGTGGACCACGCGGTACCTCCGCAAGCACCTCGCCGAGTCCCCGCCCACCGGGTACGTCACCAGCGACCAGGCGCGCGCCACGCTCGCCGCAGGTAAGACGTGGTCCGAGGCCGTCGCCCTGCCCGGCGGTGAGCACCGGTGAAGCGCGACCCCTCCCATGGGCGGCGCTCGCCGCCGCCCTGGCCGTGACCGCGTCGGCCGAGTACGCCCTCGCCCGCGCCGCGGGGTTCGGCGAGTGGACGGCTGCGGCCCTACCCGCCGCCCTCGACATCTACGCCGTGCGTGCCCTGCGGGCCCGCCGGGACGTCGCCGCAGCCGTCGCCGCCATGATCGCCACGAACGCCGCCGCGCACCTCGTCGCCGCCGGCCTGCTGCCCGTCGACTGGCTTCTCGTCGTCGCCGTGTCCGCGATCGCTCCCCTCGTTCTGTGGCGGGTGCACCGGCTCGCCGACCACGTCGAGGCCGCAATCGAGACGCCCATCAAGCAACCTCGCGTCGAGGTCGCACCGGTCACCGTGCGGTCCGCATCGGGATCGGCGGGGCACCCCGCCGCGCTGACTGGCACGCCGCCCATAGAGGTGGCTTCCGAGCAGTCGCCTGACAACGACTGCGCTGATACCGTGCCGCAGGCATCGCCGCTGGTCATCTGTGGTGCCCACCACAAATTCCCGCTGGAGGGGCCTTCCAACGACACCGACGGTGGAGTGACCGTTTGGGAGTCCGAGCGGCTGTCCACCGGCGCCGCGCGCGTCGTCCTGGAATCGTGCTGGGCAACGGGCACCCCAGTTACCGAAGCGGCACGCCTCGCTACCCGCAGCACCTCATACGTGAAGAAGGTGTTCGCCCGTCTCAACGAGAGCTGCGACCCCGCTACAACGCACAAGGATCTCGCCCTCGCCGGAGAGGAGTGAGCGAATGAACCGCTCGGCGCCCTCGCCGTACAACGCCCCCGGGAGCCATCTTCGGAAAACGCCACCCGTTACGGACCACGAGGGTGTCAGGCTTGCGCCAACTGCCAATGCCGTAGCTGGACCAGACGGAGTCTTCATGGACCTGACGCCGCAGGAAGCGATGGAGCTGAATGCAGAGCGAGCACGCCTGTACGAGGAGCTAAGCCGAGACCGAGAGGAACAGCTTGCGAAACTTCGCCGTGAGGTCCAGCTCGCTGAGAACAGATTCAAGAGCGAGTTGAACAGCCGGAGTCAAGCGGCGGAGTTGGCGATCAAAGCTCGACGTCGTGTCGTGCTGATCCCTCCAGGGCCAGACCCCGACTGCTACCACTCCAGTGAGTCGCCCTGCGGCTACGTCAACGACAGATACCTCTCGGTGACGGAGCAGAAGGCGATTGAGCAGGGGTTGAAGCGACACGAGTACGGATGTCGATACTCATAGGGCAGGCCTCCCTCACGGTTGGTTCCCACTGGTCCGGGCACCTGACGAAGCGATCTGCCTGTCCAAATCGACGAACGTGCAGCCGTGCAGTGACCGGATAAGCTGCCCGGCGGTCACCCACCGAGCAGCCGAGTTCCCGTAGGGGACCACTCGCTGATCGAGCCGTTGTGGCGCCCCCAGGGCGGTCGGGGCCCACCGGCGGCCGAGTACGGCGCATGGGTCACTTTCGCGGACGCGTACGGCGACGTACCGGCCGCGGAGGTGCGGGCACAGATCGGCGGCCTGCCGCGCGCACGGCAGGCACACCGGAGGGTGCGCGGTCATCAGTCCATCGGGCCATCCGGTCCAGTCGGCCCGGTTGTCCTCCAACAGCCACAGGGTCCCGCGTCCGTCGCGGTCGGCCGGCGCCCCGCACACCTGACACAGTAGGTACGCCATCGCCTCGCGTTGCCTGACCGGGTGAACCTCCCCGAACCGTGGGCGGCCGACTCCGCGGGCGCGGGCGCGGCCGTTCCACAGGACGCCGTATTGGTCGCGGTCGTCGGGCTGCTCATCGGCGTAGGCGATGCCGTCGGCACGGCACACGAGACGCCGTTCCGCGGCCTTTTCGCCGGACCATGCGGCGATGTACGGCACGGGCAGTGCGGGCGCGATCATCCTGCGCGCCTGGCAGTGGTTGCGTCTCGGAGCGCACGGCGGAGCTGGGCGCCGGTCTCGCACTCGCGTTCGGGGCTGTTGCAGTCGGGGCAGGGGGGCGCGGCCTCGGTGCCGCCCGTGTGGTCGACGAGAACGCAGTATGCGGCCTCTTCGGCGGGTGACCAGGGGATGTGCTGAATGGTCAGGGCAGGTGTCCGTGTGGTCATGCGGGGACGGTAGGGACTGCGATTGCGCACCCGTATGGGGATTGCGCGTGATTGAGCATGCAGGGGCGCCGGTTGCTGCGGAATGCTCTGTAGCATCGGGCTATGCCAACGGGACCTTTGCACGACCGCGCCGTCAACAGCATCGTCAACGGTGAGATTACCCAGGAGATCTTCCCCTGCCGGTGCATGGAGGGTGATGATCACATCGAGGGTCCCACCTCGGTTGACTGCGAGGAAGAAGAACCCGAGGGCTACTCGTTCGCTGGAGCCGAGGAAATTTACCTCTCCAGCGGCATGGACGAGGACTACGACTTCCGCTAACGACCTCGGGAGCGGCGATCGGCTCGTGATAGAAGACGGACCGCACTGGTTGGGCGAGTTGTGACAACCGCTCTCAAGGTCGTTACAGAGGGTCAAGAGAGGCGCGAGCGCGGCCGACCAGGCGGCGTGCCAGTGGTCCATACTCGGCGGCCTCGGCGAGCCACTCCCACGCCCGTTCGTACAGGGCCAGGTCGTCATCACCGGTCAGCCACAGTTCCTCGCTGATCGTCTCGACGATGACCAACCGGCGGTCGTAGATCCAGAAGCCGTGCGGCGCGGTGCGTCGTAGTTGGGTACCGAACGGAAGAATGCCGATCTCTACGCGGCGTTGCCCGACGAGGTTGTACAGGCGGTCGAGCTGCTCGGCCATGACGTCGGCCGGGCATGAGCGGTGGTACAGGGCTGCCTCGCACAGCAGGAAGCGGAAACTCTTCTCCGGGTCGTACAGGGCCTCTTGGCGGCGCATGCGTGCGGCGACGGCGGCCTCGGTCGTCGGCGCGATACCGCGGAACTCCGCGTTGGTGTCGAAGATGACGCGGGCGTACTCCGGGGTCTGGAACAGACCGGGTATGCGGGAGACTTCCAGGCCCCTGATCATCGCGGTGTGCTCGGTCTGGCGTACCGCGATCTCCTGTCGGCCCCGGTGGCCTCCGGCTAGTTGGCGACGCCATGACCGGTGGCGCTGCTTCATCTCCAAGCCGGCGCGCAGCCCCTGCAACTCGCCTTCTGCGGCGGCCTGCTCGCACGCCTGCGCCCACGCCGTGAGATCGGCGCGGGTCGGTGTCTGCTTGCCGTTCTGCAACCGGGAGACCTTCGACGTCTGCCAGCCGAGTTTGGCGGCGAGGTCTTTGCCGTCGAGGCCGGCCTCGGTGCGCAGCTCACGCAGCCTCGCGCCGAGGGCTTCCCGGGCCGTCTGAAAGTCGCTGGTCACGCGCTGGAACGTACCTGCTCGGCGTAGTCGCTGGTAGGCGTGGCGTGGTGCCATGCGGCGTCGCGGGCCTGGCAGGCGGCGAGCACTTCGGCGGGGTCCTCAGTGACGTGGACGCCGAGGGTGGTGTCGTCCTCGCCGAACGCGAACCGGGCGAGGATCTTGGAGTCGAACAGCCAGAAGTCGTATTCGGGCAGGCGCAGCCGATCGGCGTCGGCGCGGGACAGGTTGCGGATGTCCTCGCCTGCGGCGAGGTTGCCGGGTGCGCTGGCGAGCAGGAAGCGTTGCCCCTCCGTGGGCGGGGTGTCGACGAGGCGGACGCGTTCGAACCTCTTGCCCTGGGCGGTCTGGGCGGCGACGTTCTCGCGCCACGGGTTGGGCGGCTCGGCGGCGATGTCCTCGCCGCTGAGCCAGCGTTGCCACTTGGGGCTGTTGCGGTCGGAGGCGTAGCCGCGGCGGGTCTCCAGTCGGAACGCGGTGTGCCGGAAGTCGCGGAACAGGTGGGAGATCGCGGAGAACGGCTGTAGCGGGGGCGTGTCGGTTCTGGGGGCGTAGCGGGTGAGGAGTGCTCGGGGGACGCGTACGAACGTCTCGGACGGCTTGACGTCGCGGAGCTGGGCGAGGTGCTCGGGGTCGGTCTCGCGGTCGCCCTGAACGAGGATTTCCTCGGTCTCCGGGATCTCGTACAGGGTGGGGCAGTCTCCATCGTCGCTGGTGGTGCCGATGAACCGTAGCGTCATGTCGCCCTCCGGTCGCCTGTGGTCGGATGACCAGGATGCGCCGGGTGGCTGCCGACTGCCCGGTGATTGCTGGAAATTGCGGACAGGTGAGCGGGCTGCTTGGTTGCGCGCAATCGGGGACGCGACGAGGCCCCGGCGGTGAGGGCGCCGGGGCCGATCATGCTCGGGTGCGGGGGCGGCCGACGAGGCGTTCGTAGTCGTCGGGCCACTCGGTGGCGAGTCGGTACCACTGCCAGGTGGTGAGGTGGCGAGCGTCGGCGAGGGTGGCCGGCGGGCGGAGCATCCGCGGCGCCGGGGGCTGCTCGTCGGCCTGGTCCTCGCGCTGCCCGTGATTCACGGCGCGGTGAACTGGGCGCCGATGACGGGTACCCGCTCGCACACCTTCTTCGCTCGCGCGGGCGCGTGGGTGCACGCCTCGCTCACAGGTCCGGCCGCATACGGGTCGTCAGCCGGGAGGGCGAGGGCGACCGCGGTTGCGACGGCGTCGGCCGGGCTGATGGCTCGCACCTGGGTCGGGGTGGTCTTGCCGACGGCGAGGGCGAGTTCACCGGCGTAGCCGCCGCGGCCGATGCCGTAACGGGCGCGGATGTCGGCGATGCCGGCCTGCTCGGCCTCGCGGCGGATCACGTCGACGCGTTCGGCCATCTCCTTGATGCGGCCGTGCCGGTCGGCGGCCGTGGCGTACAGGGCGGCGAGGGCGTCGACGGCGGTGCGCATCTTCACGGCCAGGTCCTCGGCGTCGTCCTGCTGGGCCAGGGTGGCGGCCTCGGCGGCGACGGTCTCGGCGCGCTTGTGCCGGTCGGCTTCGGCCTGGGCGGCGGCCTTCTTCTCTGCGGCCTTGATGCGGAGGCGGGCGAACACGCCGGCCTGCTCGGCTTCCGCCAGGGCGGCGGGGGTGACGGTGGTGTCGCCGTTCTCGACGGCGGCGCGCAGTTCGGCGGCGCGCTGCTCGGCGGCCTCGGCCTCGGCCTTGGCGGCGGCGGTGATCTCGGCGGGGGTGAGGGTCTTAGCCACGGTGGGGCTCCTTCGGGGGCTGGGTGGTGGGGCGTGTCGGGTTCGGCCCGGCGAGGTTGCGGGCGATCGCTGACGCGAGGGGGTTCGGCGGCTTGGCCTGGGCCTCGGCGGCCTGGCGCTGGATGCGCCGGCGGATCGCGTCGTCAAGCGCGGTCATGCGGCGGCTCCCTTGGTGGCGTCGGTGAGGAAAGCGCGCACGCGGTCGCCGTGCTGGTGTGCCTGCTCTGTGATCGGGCGGCGTACGAACTCGGTCTCGCCCATCGGGGTCCGCGGTTTGGAAGCGCCGGCGAGGTCGGCGAGCAGGGCCCCCAGCACACTGCCGCTGTGGAGCGGGCAGCGGGACTTGCCGGTGTCCACCGACAGGGCGAGCGGGTGGCCGTGCGCGTCGTAGCTCACGGTCGGCGCGGTCCGGGACGCGGTCGTCGGACGCGGTTCCTGTGTGGCGTACCCGCCGCCGTGCTCTACCCGCTCGTACCGGATGGTCGCCGGGGCATCGGCCTGGGCGAGCAGGCGGGCGGCCTCGGTCACCGTGTCGTCGTGCCGGTCGACGGCGGCGACGAGGGCGGCGAGGGCCTGGCGGGCGGTCTCGTACGCGTCGGCGACGGTGGCCGGGGCGGCTTGCTTGTCGAGCAGGGTCACGGCCTGCTCGGTGAGGGCCTGGCGGCGGGCCTGCTCGGCGTGCTCGGCGGCCTTGCGGGCCTTGCGCTGGGCGGCTTCGGCGCGGAGGCGTGCGAACTTACCGGCCTTCTGTGCGGTGTCGAGCTGCTCGGGCGTCACGCTGTCGTCGCCCTCGCGGACGCGTTCGGCCAGGTGCTCGGCGGCCTCGTCGGCGGCGACGGCCTCGGTTTCGGAGGCGAGGTAGGCGGCCTCGGCCTGGGCGGCCTCGTCGGCCGGCGTGGTGATGGTGGCGGCGGTCATGCTGCGGCGCTCCTTCCGTTGGTGCGGCCGTGCCGGTAGTCGTCGAGTGCGGCGCGGTCGATGAGCCATTGCGGGCCGACGCGACGGGCGGGGAGGGTGCCTCGGCGGGCGAGGCGCCGTATCCACTCGGCGGATGAACCGAGCAGGTCGGCGGCCTCGCCTGCCGTGACCAACCCAAGACGCCCATGCGCGTCGGGGTCCACGGTGCCCGCGTCGAGCGGTGCGGTTGCGTCGGCGGAACTATGGCCCGGGGGCGGGGTGCTCCGGACCTGTGCGGCCGTACGCAGGGCGTACAGAAACGCGTGAGCCTCGGGAGTGAGTGCGCCCCCGTCGGCACGCTGGCGTGCGGCCAGGTCGGCGACGAGGGCGCGGCGGACGGCGGGAACCAGGGCAGACGGCACGATCACGGACCCGTCGGCACGAACCAATGGCGCGGGGAACCTACGGATTCGGTATCCGGCGGTGGGGGTGTCATTGCTGGTCACGGTGGGGGTGCTCACGGGGTGGTCACTGGCGTGGCTACTCATCGGCGTCACCCCGGGGCGACTGTTCGATTTCGTCACCGCGCTGTGCGATTTCGGCGGCGCGGTGGGAGTCCTGGTCGAGGCCGGCGGCGGCAGCGATGCGGGCGGTGGCTTCGAGGGTGAGGCGGCCGGCGTAGTAGTCGCGGGTGATGCGGTCGAGGGCGCGATCAAAGGCGACGCGGGCGGCAGCGAACGCCTGCTCGCGGGGGATGACGTTGTCGTCGGTCATGCCGGCCGTCTGCCCCGTGAGGGCGGCCCAGTCCTCCTGCGCGTGAAGCTGGCCCGGGCCACTGGCGGCCGGGCTGAGGCGCCGTAGCTTGGCCGTGCGCCGTGCCTGTAGGCCATGGGCGCGCTGCTCGGCGAACGCGGCGCGGTCGGCGGCCTGCTGCTCCCGACGTGCGCGTACGGCGGCGATGCGGGCGGCTATGGCCTGCTCGACGTGGCTAACCACGGGCGGCCCCGTCCTGCTCAGCGGCGCCCTGGGCGATTCGTGCCGCGAGGGTCGGGTTCGAGCGGGACAACTTCCGCAGGGTGCGGGTCAGGTTCTCCTGCTCCTGGGCCAGTGCGGCGCGGTGCCGGGCCGACTTCCCTTCAGCCTCGGCCGCGTTCTTGGCGAGCCGTTCGAGGTGGCCGGCGGCCTCGGTGGCGATGCGTTCCACCACGGGCAGCAACTCGGGGTCGTGTCGTCGCCCCTCTCGGGCGAGGCTGGCCAGGGCGCGGCGGAACCCGCGGTTCGCGGCGTCGAGCCGGTCACGGCCGGGGTAGCCGCTCGGCTGCTGTTCGTCGGGGGTGGTGGTGCTGCTGTGCATGGGGTTGGTCCTCTCGTACATGTACGTGCGCCCGCGAGGCAATCCGGGGCGCGACCGGTCGCGGACGCGGTGGCTGTGGTTCAGGTGCGCGCGAGACACGACGTGCTGCGCGGCAACGTGGGGTGGGGGCTTCGGTCTGTCCACCTGTCCCCCCTCCAAGGGGTGGGGACAGTGGGGACAGGTCGCCCGTAGGTGCCCTGTCCCCTGCTGTCCTGTGGCTGTCCGGGACAGGTTTGACCTGGGCTTTCGGCTGTCCCTGTCCCGACGATCGGGACAGAGGGTTTGCCTTATTCCTCCTGTCCTGTCTGTGGGGTGTCTTCGAGGGTCTGCGGGGACAGGTGATCCGGGCTGTTCGTCCGGTTCTTGCGGTGCTTGGCTACGTCACTCAGGACCGCGTTTCCGGCCTGGATTCCGAGGCGGCTGCACTCGTTGCGGAGGCGGTCGCGTCCGGCGGTCGCGGGCACTCCTGCGGCGTCGAGGGCGGCGGCGATCTCTTCGACCTTGCCCGCGTAGCCGGTGTGCGCCTGGGCCTGCCCGGCAGTGTTGAGGCGGACGAGGACGACGGACGTGACGGGGCTTCCGTCCTCGTTGGCCTCACCGTCGAGGGCAATCGAGTGGATACCGAACTCCATGTCGTCGAGTTCGGCGTCGTCCTTCTGCTTGCCGGTCTTCAGCGTGATCACGGGGCCGGTGCCGGGTGCGTCCTTGCGGGTGACGCCCAACTCGGTTTGCAGGGCGCCCTTGACGGCCGTGGCGCCGCGGCTGCGGCCCTCGTCGTGGCCGGTGTGGTGCACGAGCAGGAGGCAGGCGCCGGATGCCGCGCGGAGCTGCTCCATGCGGTCGACGATGATGCCCATCTCGCTGTTGCTGTTCTCTTCGACGCCGACCGTGACGCGGGCCTGCGTGTCGACGATGACCAGGGCGGGGGTAAGGCGACGGCACACCTCGATGAGCACGAGCCATTCGAGGTCGCGTGCCTGTACGGGGCGGGGCAGGAATTTGACGCCGGTCATCTTCCGGCCGTGGTGCTGCTCCCACGCCCGGACGCGCTTGCGGATACCGCGCAGGCCCTCGGCGACGAGGTACACGACGGGTCCGGGTCGGGTGGCCTGGCCGTGCCATGTGGAGCCAGTGGCGACGCACGCGGCGATGTCGAGCGTCATGAACGACTTGAAGGTGCCGGACGGGCCGTAGATACGGGCGAGGGTGTCGCGGAACAGCACGTCGACGACGACCGGTTCAAGGGGCTCGATGCTGTCGAGGGCATCCGTGTCGAGCAGTTCGCCGAGCATGCCCGTAACGCGCTGCTCAAAGTGCTCTTCGGACGACAGTCCGGAGTGCTCCGGGTCGTCGCCGGTGTCCTGTTCGGCGCGGGCCTCGGCGACGCTCTCCAGGTGGCTGATGAGCTTGAGGGCGTTCGTCGGCGCGGTCATGGCGTGCTCCGGGGGTGCTGGGCGCCGGCACGCATGCCGGATGTGACGGTGGCCTCGACCTCGCGGTACGGGAGACCTACGGACTGTCCGGCGGCGTACAGGGCTTCGACCGCCAGGGCGGCGGGGAGCCGCCCCCCAGCGGCAAGCTGGGCGAGGCTGAACGAAGCGCGCACGAGGGCGTCGTTGCGGGTGCCGGGGTACGCGTCCAAGACGCGCTGCACCTCGTTGTGAAGCGCGGCGGCGACGTAGCCGGTGGTGTTCTTCACAGCCGCGGGCATGGCGACCGGACGGGCGGGCGTGGGCCGCCGGGTGGCGGCCTCGGCGAGCCATGCAGGCAGCGGTATGGGACTGGCCTCGCCGGGAGGCGTCAACCACACATAGGCGCTACCGCGGTAGGCCGAGGGAGGGGCAACGACGTACCCGCCGGCGGCGCGTACGTCCACCTTCCATCCGACCTTGGATGCACTGTTGCGCACCTCGTGTCCGTCGAGGGCGCGGTAGTAGAGGTGGGTGCCGCCCGACGTGGTGCGGACGGCGGGTGTGGTGCCGAACGGGTACCGGTCGCCGTGGTGTTCGTACAGCCGGGCGAGGGCGTCCTCGCCGGACACGACGCCGGGGGCGGGCGGGGTGTCGCCCTTGGCGGTGTCGAGGTCGACGACGACGAGGCCGGACGGGCCGCAGGCGACACCGACCCCGTACGGGGCGTACGACCAACAGCGCCGGATGCGGTCCGGGTCGGTTGTGGCGCGCTGCTCCCACTGCTCGACGGCCGGCCGCTTGTCGTTGGGACGGAGGGGGAAGACGTGCAGCCCGAGGCGGGCCAGGTCGAGAATCTGCTCGACGCGGCCCGCCTCGGCGGTGGTGGTGCTGTTCACGCTGCGGCGTCACCCCGCAGGTACAGGCGGCGCCGAACCTCTCCTGGGGTCCATCCGGCGGCGCGGAGACGTCGGTACTCGGCCCACAGCTCGCGCAGGGTGAGTCCGTAGTCGGAGTGTCCGGTCGGGGCGGCGTCGCAGTCGAGCGGGTCGCGGTGGAAGGCGTACGGACACCCGCAGGTGAGGGGCGGCGTGCGGTATCCGGCGGCCCGACGGCTGCGGAGCTGGGTGGGAATGGCCGAAGCCGGCCCCGCCGTAGCGGGACCGGTCTCGGTGTCGTGCGGGTGCTTGGTCACCGGCCGCCGCCGAGCGCGTCGACGAGCGCGGCTTCGATGGCGTCCGTGCTGGCGCCCATCTCGGCGGACGCGACCTCGAACAGGGCGCCGACGGTCACGAGACCGGCGGCGGCGGCCTGGGCGTCGCCGCGGATCACAGCGGCCCGGTACTTGTTCGCCTCGGCGGTCATCAGCTCGGCGAGCCGGGCGACGCCGGACGGAACCTCAACCGCGCCGGGCACGGGCACGAAGGTGTCAGCGCACTGGGCGGCGACCGCCGGGTCGGTGGCGCGGAGGTCCGCGTCGAGCAGGGAGACGGGGAAGGCGGGGGTGTCTGCGATGATGGACACTGCGTCGTTCTCTTTTCGTTTGCAGGGGCTCCGGGGTTCGTTTGGTCGCGATCCGGGGCCCTTGCTGTTGCAGGGGAAGGGTTGGCGCTAGGCCCTCGGCGTGGCGTTGGCGCGCCTGCCGGGGGCCGTTCTTCATGCCGCCGCGGGAACGGCTGCCGTCGGGTCCTCGATGCCGAGGACGGCGAGCAGGTCGGCCCGGCGGACGCGGTAGGCGTTTCCGAGCCGCAGGACCGGGACGGGGAACTCACCACGCCGGGCAAGTTCGTAGGCGAGGGTCCTGCCGCAGTGCAGAGCACGGCCGGCGGTGACCAGGTCGACGGAGGCCGGCAGCGCGAGCACTTCGGCGGCGGACAGGGCGCGGTTCACGCTGGCACCTGCCCCGCGGCCTGGTGCTGCTCGAAGCGCGTGAGTTCCGTCTCGGCGTACAGGACGCGGCGGCCGATTTTCACGCCCTTTGGCCCGTAGCCGATGTGGCGCCAGTAGCGGACCGTCGCCGGTGCGGTTCGGTACCGCTGGGCGACTTCTGCGGTAGTGAGGTAGATACCCACGGTGACCATTCCTCTCTGGGATGCATCGATCATGCTCGTTGAGCATTACATGTGTACCCGCTACCGTCAACCCAGGACAGCATGTACCGTGTATCCCTGTGACGGATAAACGCCAGCCAACGCAAGAAGAGAGCGCGGAGGTCGCCGCTCGGGTAGCGGCGCTCCTCCGAGAGCCAGATGGGCCGGAGCGTGTCTTCGGGGTCCGCCTCCGCGCCCTTCGGGAGCGTTGGGGCTACTCACAAGAGGAGTTGGCGCGTGTCATGCAAAGTGCTGGCTTCAAGTGGCAGCAGACAACGGCGGCGAAGACAGAGGCCGGCAACCGGCCTGTGCGGCTCAACGAGGCGTACGCCCTGGCCGCACACTTTGGCGTCACGGTGGACGACATCCTGTCTGAAGAGTTCATCAGCGGTGAGCTCGAGGAAAGTCTCACCGTTTGGAGACTCAGCCGATCGATCCTTGCCGCTACACAGATGCGGTTCGAGGCGCTGCAAGCGCACCGGAACGCCGTCGACTCCGAGCTGAAGGAGATCGGCGAGCTGATGACCGACCTCCTTGGTGCATTCGAGGACACGGGCAAGGAGGTGACCGGTCGGCTGCAACACCTGCACGATGAGGCAGACGCCGAGATCAAGAAGATGGCGGGAGAGGAATGAAGGGCTCGACGTACAAGCGGTGCAAGTGCCCTGCGCAGTACGACGCCAAGGGCAACCGCAAGAACTGCCGCAAGGACCACGGCACGTGGTACTACGTCGCCGACGTCGGCCGCGGCGCGGACGGCAAGCGGAAGCAGGTCCGCAAGGGCGGGTTCCGTACCTCGGACGACGCGGAAGAAGCGCTGAACAAGTTGCTCGCCAAGGTCGGCGAGGGCACCTACTCGTACGACGAGGGCATGAAGCTGTCGGTGTGGCTTGACCAGTGGCTTGAACTCAAGGAGCGGGAAGGCCGGCGCATCACGACGCTGCGGTCCTACCGGCACCACATCCGGGACTACATCAAGCCGCACATGGGGCACATACGCCTGCGGGACCTCCGGGCCTCGCACGTCGACCGCATGGTGACCGCGATCAACGACGGGCACCTGTCGAAGACGACCGTTCGTCGGGTGCACGCGACGCTGTCGAGCGCGTTGCAGACGGCGGCAATGAAGGACCTGATCGCGTTCAACGTCGCCAGGAAGGCGACGCTCCCACAGGCCGCGGAGACAGAGGTCGAGCCGTGGACCGGTGAAGAGCTGGGCAGCTTCCTCGACTCGATCGGCGGGCACCGCCTCGGCGCCATGTTCGAGGTGATCGCGTATACCGGTCTGCGGCGCGGTGAGGCGCTGGGCTTGCGCTGGGATGATGTCGACCTCGCCGGGCGGACGCTGACTGTGCGTCGACAGGTGGTGCAGGAATCCGGGCGGAAGAAGCAGAAGCAGGCGCCGGCCCCGTGCCCGTACTGCGACGCCGGGCACCTCGGGATGTCCTTCGGGGCCCCGAAGACGAAGACCAGCAAAGGCCGCGTGATCGAGCTGGGGGACGACGTGGTCGGCGCGCTGCTCGCGCATCAGCTCCGGCAGCAGTCGGAGCGTGAGACGTGGGGCGACGCGTACAAGGATCACGGGCTCGTGTTCGCCAGTGAGGACGGCAACCCGCTACGGCCCGATGCGGCGACGCGGTTGTTCGCGGCCTTGGTCGACGATGCCGGCCTGCGGCGGGTGCGGCTGCATGATCTGCGGCACGGGTACGCGTCGCTGCTGCTCGCCGGTGGCGTGCAGCTGGAGACGGTGTCAAAGATGCTCGGGCACTCCGGCATTCAGATCACATCGAAGGTGTACGCCCACCTGCTGCCCGGTGAGGCGCGGAAGGGTGCGGAGCGCGCCGCGGCGCTCATCCCCCGCGCTCGGAAGACTCCGGCCGACGACGCACCGGCGGACCCGTGTGACCACTCTGTGACCACCCCGCCGACGGAATCGACCCCGTCGCCTGCCCGGGATGCGGAGACGACCCCTTCCGCAGCAGGTCAGAACGTTCCTGCCGCCGAGGCTTGTGGTGGGGCGGGTGGGACTCGAACCCACGGCCGACGGATTATGAGTCCGCTGCTCTAACCGGCTGAGCTACCGCCCCAAGCGGCGTGTCGCGCACAGGTGTGCGTGCCGTCTGCCGCAGCATAGCCGCTCATACGATCTCCTGCCTCGATGATCGACTAGGCACGGACCCCCTCGCGACCCCGAAGACTGCCCCGGGGCCCGCACGGCTGCTCCGGGCGGTGGACCAGGACGCGAACCGGGCATGAAAAAGGACCCCCACGGGGTCCTCGTTCAGCATGCTCCCCCGACTGGACTCGAACCAGTAACCTGCCGGTTAACAGCCGGCTGCTCTGCCAATTGAGCTACGGAGGACCGAGCTCCCCCGACTGGACTCGAACCAGTAACCTGCCGGTTAACAGCCGGCTGCTCTGCCAATTGAGCTACGGAGGAATGCACTCGTCTGCATCGAACGCACCTACCTGGGTATTCGCCAGGGGGCGCGCGCTCGCTGCGACACATACATTAGCGCAAGCAGGGGGGTGCTTCGCCAATCGGTACTCCCCGGCGCCGTCGCCGCACCGAAGACCTGTGCACAACCGCACACAGTCCTACGCAAGGGAAGGGTGGCCGCATGCGTTACCGGCTCACGTTCGTCACTGGAGTCGTCCTGGGTTACGTGCTGGGCACGAGGGCCGGACGCGAGCGCTACGAGCAGTTGAAGAAGTCGGCGCAGCAGTTCGCGCGGAACCCCGCCGTGCGCAACACCGCGGAGACCGCGGCCCAGCAGGGCCGGGACATCGCGGGCCGGGCGTACCACGTGGTGAGTGACAAGATGGGCGACCGCATGCCCGACTCGGTCTCCCAGCGGGTGCGCGCCCTGCGCGAGCGCACCGCGCAGGGTGCCGGCGAGGACGACTGGGGCACGAGCAACACCTGACCGGGGCACCGGTGGGACCCGGCGGGGAGCCCGCGGTGGACCGGCCCGGCGTCGCGACGTCGCCGGGTACGGCAGAATTTTGGCCATGGGGATAGTCGCCGGGTTGGACAGTGCGCCCGATTTCACTCGTATCGTCGTCTGTGACGCGGACAGCGGGACCGTGCTCAAACAGGGGTATGCGCCGCATCCGGTGGACAATCCCCAGGGCACGGGCCGGCCGTCCGACGTCGATCCGCAGAACTGGCTGTACTCGCTGGGCGAGGCGGCGGGCGGCGGGCTGCTCGAGGGCGTCCAGGCCATCGGGGTGTCCGCGCAGGCGAACGCGCTGGTGCCGCTGGACTCCCAGGGCAACACCGTGCGGCCCGCCATGGTCGGTGCCGACAAGCGGACCCAGGTCGCCGCGGCCGATCTGATCGACGCGCTCGGCGGCCGTGAGGCGTGGGCGCAGGCGGTGGGCAGCGTGCCGCAGGCCTCGCACCCGGTGACGAAGCTGCGCTGGCTGGCCCGTACGGAGCCCGGGAACGCGGCGCGCACCGCCGTGCTGCTGCAGGCGCACGACTGGCTGGTGTGGCAGCTCCTGGGCCGTCCGGTGCGCCGGACCACCGACCGGGGCGGCGCGTCCGGCACCGGTTACTGGGCGGCGGCGACCGGGAACTACCGGGCCGATCTGGTGGAGCTGGCGCTCGGGCACCAGACCATGCTGCCGGAGGTGATCGGTCCCTCCGAGGCGGCCGGGGCCACCCCGGAGGGGCTGCTGATCTCGGCGGGCACCGGGGAGACGATGGCGGCGGCGTTCGGGCTCGGGATCGGTCTGGGTGACGCGGTGGTGTCGCTGGGCGCGTCGGGCTCGGTCATGGCCGTCCACCCCGAGGCGCTCTACGACCCGAACGGCATGATCACCGCGCTGGCGGACGCCACCGGGATGCATCTGCCCGTCGTCACCACGCTGAACGCGGTACGGACCCTGCGCGGGGCCGCGGAACTGCTCGGGCTGCCCGATCTGGAGAGCCTGTCCGATCTGGCGATGAAGTCGACGCCGGGCTCGCACGGGCTGGTGCTGCTCCCCTACCTGGAGGGTGAGCGGACGCCGAACCTGCCGCACACCGCCGGGACCCTGTCGGGGCTGCGGCGCGAGTCGATGAAGCCGGAGCACCTGGCGCGGGCCGCGTTCGAGGGCATGCTGTGCGGGCTCGCGGACGCGCTGGACGTGATGCGGGGGCGGGGCGTGGAGGTCCGGCGGGTGTTCCTGCTGGGGCAGGCCGCGGAGCTGCCCGCCGTGCAGGCGGCGGCGCCCTCGCTGTTCGGGGCGCAGGTGGTGGTGGTGCAGCCCGCGGACTACGCGGCGATCGGCGCGGCCCGGCAGGCGGCGTGGGCGCTCGGGGTGTCCCGGGGCACCCTCGACCCGCGGACACCGCCGGTGTGGCAGGGCGCGGCGGCGCAGGTGCTGGAGCCGGGCGACGACCTGGCGGTGGGGCAGGCGGTGCGCCAGCAGTTCGTGTCGGTGCGCGAGCAGACCCACCCGGGGGCGTTCCGGATGTGATCCGGATGTGGGCGGACGGGCTGCGGGGGTGTCACCGGCGGCGCGCGGAGCCGGATTTAATCGGTTGGGGTAACGCGGGTGGAGTGTCCGACGATAGGGGCCAGGGGCACCTACTGGCTCCCGCCGACCACCCGAAAGATTCAGCGTGCTGATACGACTGTTGCGGACTCATCTGCGGCCGTACAAGAGACCCATCGTCCTTCTGGTGCTGCTGCAGTTCCTGCAGACCTGCGCCACGCTCTACCTGCCCACCCTCAACGCCGGCATCATCGACGACGGTGTCGTCAAGGGGGACACCGGCTACATCCTGTCCTACGGCGCCCTGATGATCGGCATCTCGCTGGCGCAGGTCGTGTGCAACGTGTTCGCCGTGTACTACGGCGCCCGGACCGCGGCGGCGCTCGGGCGGGACCTGCGGGGGGCCGTCTTCGACCGGGTGCAGTCGTTCTCCGCGCGTGAGGTCGGCCACTTCGGCGCGCCCTCGCTGATCACCCGTACGACGAACGACGTCCAGCAGATCCAGATGCTGGCCCTGATGACGTTCACGCTGATGGTGTCGGCGCCGATCATGTGTCTGGGCGGCATCGTGATGGCGCTCGGTCTGGATGTTCCGCTGTCCGGGGTGCTGGTCGCGGTGGTGCCGGTGCTGGGTGTCTCGGTGACACTGATCGTGTGGCGGCTGCGTCCGCTGTTCCGGGCCATGCAGGTGCGGCTCGACACGGTGAACCGGGTGCTGCGCGAGCAGATCACCGGCAACCGGGTGATCCGGGCGTTCGTCCGGGACGCGTACGAGCAGCGGCGGTTCGGGAAGGCCAACGCCGAGCTGACCGAGGTGTCGCTCGGCACCGGCAATCTGCTGGCGCTGATGTTCCCCGTGGTGATGACGGTGGTGAACCTGTCGTCGATCGCGGTGGTGTGGTTCGGTGCGCACCGGATCGACAGCGGGGGCATGCAGATCGGTGACCTGACCGCGTTCCTCGCCTATCTGATGCAGATCGTCATGGCCGTGATGATGGCCACCTTCATGTTCATGATGGTGCCGCGGGCCGAGGTGTGTGCCGAGCGCGTCGAGGAGGTGCTCGACACCTCCTCCAGCGTCGTGCCGCCCGCCTCGCCCGTCACCGAACTGCCCCGGCACGGCCATCTGGAGATCCGGGGCGGCGGCTTCCGCTTCCCGGGTGCCGAGGAGCCGGTGCTGAAGTCGGTGGACCTGGTGGCCCGGCCGGGCGAGGTGACCGCCGTCATCGGCTCGACCGGCAGCGGCAAGTCGACGCTGCTCGGGCTGGTTCCCCGGCTGTTCGACGCGACCGACGGCGAGGTCCTGGTGGACGGCGTACCCGTCGCGGACCTCGATCCGGCGCTGCTCGCGAGGACGGTCGGGATGGTGCCGCAGAAGCCGTACCTGTTCGCGGGGACGGTGGCGACGAATCTGCGGTACGGCCATCCGGACGCCACGGACGCCGAGTTGTGGCACGCGCTGGAGGTGGCGCAGGCCAGGGAGTTCGTGGAGCGGCTGGAGGGCGGGCTCGACGCGCCGATCGCGCAGGGCGGGACGAACGTCTCCGGCGGCCAGCGCCAGCGGCTCGCGATCGCGCGGACGCTGGTGCAGCGTCCCGAGATCTATCTGTTCGACGACTCCTTCTCCGCGCTCGACTACGCGACCGACGCGGCGCTGCGGGCGGCGCTGGCGGAGGAGACCGCCGAGGCGACGGTGGTGATCGTCGCCCAGCGGGTGGCGACCATCCGGGACGCCGACCGGATCGTGGTCCTGGACGAGGGCCGGGTCGCCGGCACCGGCCGGCATCACGACCTGATGGCGGACAACGAGACCTACCGGGAGATCGTGCTCTCCCAGCTGACGGAAGCGGAGGCCGCCTGATGGCCGGGGCCATGGCGCGGGCCGGAGCCGGGACGGGCCCCGACCACCAGTCGCTGCGTTTCAAGGAGTCGGGCAAACGGCTCGTCGCGCGGTTCGGGCCGGAACGCCTGACCATCTACGGGCTGCTGGTCTGCGTGGTGCTGAGCGTGGGGCTCAGCGTGATCGGGCCGAAGATCCTCGGCCGGGCGACCGACCTCGTCTTCGCGGGCATCGTCGGACGGGACATGCCGGCCGGGGCCACCAAGGAGCAGGTGCTGGAGTCGATGCGGGAGCGCGGCGAGGGCGGTGTCGCGGACATGCTCCGCAGCACCGACTTCACGCCGGGCGAGGGCATCGACTTCACGGCCGTGGGCAACGTGCTGCTGTTCGCGCTGGCGGTGTTCGTGGTCGCCGGCCTGCTGATGGCGGTCGCGACGCGGCTGGTCAACGGGGCCGTGAACCGCACCATGTACCGGATGCGCGAGGACGTGCAGACGAAGCTGTCGCGGCTGCCGCTGTCGTACTTCGACAAGCGGCAGCGCGGTGAGGTGCTGAGCCGGGCGACCAACGACATCGACAACCTCGGGCAGACGCTCCAGCAGACGATGGGCCAGCTGATCAACTCGCTGCTGACCATCATCGGGGTGCTGGCGATGATGTTCTACGTGTCGTGGATCCTGGCGCTGGTCGCGCTGGTGACCGTGCCGCTGTCGTTCGTGGTCGCCACCCGCGTGGGCAAGCGGTCGCAGCCGCACTTCGTGCAGCAGTGGCGTACGACGGGCCGGCTCAACGCGCACATCGAGGAGATGTACACCGGGCACACCCTGGTGAAGGTGTTCGGGCGCCAGGAGGAGTCGGCGAAGCGGTTCGCCGAGGAGAACGAGGCGCTGTACGAGGCGGGTTTCGAGGCGCAGTTCAACAGCGGCATCATGCAGCCGCTGATGCTCTTCGTGTCGAACCTCAACTACGTGCTGGTGGCGGTCGTCGGCGGGCTGCGGGTCGCGTCGGGCGCGCTGTCCATCGGCGACGTGCAGGCGTTCATCCAGTACTCGCGGCAGTTCTCGATGCCGCTGACGCAGGTCGCCTCGATGGCGAACCTGGTGCAGTCGGGTGTCGCGTCGGCGGAGCGGGTCTTCGAACTGCTCGACGCCGAGGAGCAGTCGGCCGACCTCTCGCCGGCCGAGAAGCCGGCCGAGCTGCGCGGGCGGGTGGCGCTGGAGCACGTGTCGTTCCGGTACGACCCGGCCAGGCCGCTGATCGAGGACCTGTCGCTCACGGTGGAGCCGGGGCGGACGGTCGCGATCGTCGGCCCGACCGGCGCGGGCAAGACGACACTGGTGAACCTGCTGATGCGGTTCTACGAGGTGTCCGGCGGGCGCATCACGCTCGACGGCGTCGACATCGCGCGCATGTCCCGGGACGAGCTGCGGGCCGGGGTCGGCATGGTGCTCCAGGACACCTGGCTGTTCGGCGGCACCATCGCGGAGAACATCGCGTACGGCGCCTCGCGGAAGGTCACCCACGAGGAGATCGAGAAGGCGGCGCGGGCGGCCCACGCCGACCGGTTCATCCGCACGCTGCCGGACGGGTACGAGACGGTGATCGACGACGAGGGCAGCGGGGTCAGCGCCGGTGAGAAGCAGCTCGTCACCATCGCGCGGGCGTTCCTGTCCGACCCGGTGATCCTGGTGCTGGACGAGGCGACGAGTTCCGTGGACACCCGGACCGAGGTGCTGATCCAGAAGGGGATGGCCGAACTGGCCCACGGGCGCACGTCGTTCGTCATCGCACACCGGCTCTCCACGATCCGGGACGCGGACACGATCCTCGTCATGGAGAACGGCTCGATCGTCGAACAGGGCCCCCACGAGAAGCTGCTGGCGGCCGGCGGAGCCTACGCCCGGCTGTACCGGGCGCAGTTCGCGCAGGCGGTGGCCGAGGTGGACTGAGGGGCTTGTGCCCGGTCGGCGGTACGGCGTCACGGCGTCGTGACCGCCGCCGGGCTCAGCCCGTCCCGGCCGTCTCCGTCAGCTTCTTCAGCTGGACGGTGATCACCTCGTCCGGCACGACGCCCGCGCTCTTGTGCGCGGCCAGGCCCTGCCAGCCGAAGACGGCGACGTTGGAGCCGCTGCGCACCACCCGGTACCAGAAGGCCGTGCCCGACGACTCCCGCTTGAAGGCGACCGCCTCGTCGCCCGGACCGGGGTCGGGGTCGGGGAGGGCGGTGACGGTCGGCTGCAGGCCCAGGTCGTCCTTGTATCCGGTACAGGATTTCGTCGCCTCGCGGACGCGGGTGAGGAGTTCCCCGGCGTCGGCGGCCTTGTCGTAGGCGTACAGCTCGATCGTGGTGGCCTTCGTGTCCGTCTTCGGGTGGACGGAGCGGGCCGCCGCGGCGGCCGGCTCCGGTTCGGGGGAGCGCAGCCGGATGTCCTCCATGGGCTGGCAGACCGCCGGGTCGGCCGGTTCGCCCTTGCTGCCGAGGACGGTGCCCTGCTTGAAGACGGTGAAGGTGTAGTCGGGCAGGTCCGCTTCCGCGACCGCCGCGCTCTCCAGAGCGGCCGCGTCCAGCGGGCCGCCCGCCTTCTCCTGTGTCCCCTTCGCCGAGCCCTCGGCCGCTCCGCCGGTCCCGCCGTCGTCCGCGGACCCCTCGTCGCCGCCTCCGCAACCGGTCAGCAGTGCCGCAGTCGCCAGCATCGCCACGACCGCCGGAACCCGCCGCAGTCCGTCCACGCGCATTCTCACTCCTCGGAGATCTGTCCCCGGCGCATCGGCACCAAGGTCACATGAGGAAAGACGGTGACAGAACGCGGCGGGTTCGGCGTCAGTGGAAATACGTATTCCCGCTACGCCTGTGGTCCGTGGTTCCCGTGGCCCGGGCCACGGGCCCACGGGCCCACGGGAACCACCATGGCCACGGCCTCAGTCCAGGTAGCCCCGCAGCTGGTCGGCGAAGGCGTGGTCGCGGAGTTTGTTGAGGGTCTTGGACTCGATCTGGCGTATGCGTTCGCGGGTGACGCCGAAGATGCGGCCTATCTCCTCCAGGGTGCGGGGCCGGCCGTCGACCAGGCCGTAGCGGAGCTGGACGACCTTGCGCTCGCGCTCCCCCAGCGTCGACAGGACCACCTCCAGGTGCTCCCTCAGCAGCAGGAACGCGGCCGACTCGACGGGGCTCGCGGCGTCGCCGTCCTCGATGAGGTCGCCGAGGGCCACGTCGTCCTCCTCGCCCACCGGGGCGTGCAGGGAGACGGGTTCCTGGGCGAGCCGCAGCACCTCGCCGATCCGCTCGGGGGCCAGGCCGAGGTGGGCGGCGACCTCGTCCGCGGTCGGTTCACAGCCGCGTTCCTGGAGCATGCGGCGCTGGACGCGGACGACGCGGTTGATGAGTTCGACGACGTGCACGGGGACGCGGATGGTGCGGGCCTGGTCGGCGAGCGCGCGGGACATGGCCTGGCGGATCCACCAGGTGGCGTAGGTGGAGAACTTGTAGCCGCGCGCGTAGTCGAACTTCTCCACGGCCCGGATCAGGCCGAGGTTGCCCTCCTGTACCAGGTCCAGCATGGTCAGGCCGCGGCCCACGTACCGCTTGGCGACGGAGACGACGAGCCGCAGGTTGGCCTCGATCAGCCGCCGCTTGGCCATCCGGCCCATGACGACGAGCCGGTCCAGGTCGAGGGCGAGTCTGCTGTCCAGGTCGGAGGCGAGCCGCAGCTTCTCCTCGGCGAACAGTCCGGCCTCGACACGGCAGGCGAGTTCGACCTCCTCGGCCGCGGTGAGCAGCGGGATGCGGCCGATCTCCCGCAGGTACTGGCGGAACAGGTCCGGGGAGGGGCTGCCGGGATCGGCACGCACCGGCGGCGGGGCCACCTCCACCGCGTCCACCGCGTCCACCGCGTCCACGGGGTCCGCGAGGTCCACGAGGTCCACGGGGTCCGCCGGGTTCCCCGGATCGGGGGCCGGGGGCGGGGGTTCGCTCTCCGTCTCGGGGTGGTGTGCGGCCCGGTTCTGCGCGGGCACCGCCACCAGGACGTCCGCGTCGGGCCGCGCACCGGCCGTACGCGCGGCGGACTGGGCGGGGGTCTGGATCTGGGTCTGCACCGGGGCGACCTCCAGGATGATCGCTGCCGAGGGGGGCGGCAGCGGTACTTCGGGGACGGAGTCGGCGGCCTCGCCGCTGTCCGTCCCGTACGCGACGAGCGGGGCCAGGGGGGTCCGCGACCCGTCGGGGACGGGTCGGCCGCGCTCCGAGGACTCAGGCACCGCACCCCAGTGTGGGGTACGGCACATCGTCCCCACGAGGGGCGTGCGAGGACTTTTTGCTTCCGCGCGGTGACCCGGCGGTCACGGGCTGCCTACAGCGCCGCCGCGCCGTGTGCGCGCAGGGCCTGGTCGTACTGCTGGAGGACCCACAGCTCGTTCTGCACGGAGGCCAGTTCGGCCGGGTCGCCCTGGGAGGCGACCCGGGTCAGCCGGCCGGTGATCTCGCGGATGCGCCGCTCGACGGCACGGCGGCGGACGGTGACCAGCTGGGCGCCCGCGTACGTCTCGTCGACCTCCTTGACGCCCCGGTGCAGCATGATCGCCTCTACGGCGAGTTCGGTGACCATGGCGCGGACGGTGTCGTCGGGGGCGGCCTCGCGGACGCGGACCAGATAGTCCTGGGAGTCGGGAACGCCGGATTCGGCGCCGCCCGCGTCCAGGACGGCCTGGCGCACCGCCGCGTACACCGGGGCGGTGAACTCGTCGAGGCCGTACGCGTCGAAGGCCGGGGAGACCAGCTCGGGGCGCTGGAGGGCGAGCTTGAGCAGTTCGCGTTCGGTGGCGAAGACGGGGTTGCGCAGGTTGAGCGCGGGGCCGCGCGGGGAAGCCGGGGCCGGGGCGGAGCCGTACTGCTGCGGGCCTCCGCCTTGGCCGCGCTGCTGCCGGTCGGGGGCGGGGCCCTTGCCGCCGCGGTCGCGGGCCCAGCGGGCGACCTGCGCCACCCGTTTGACCACGAACTGGGTGTCGAGGATGCCGAGCATGCCGGCGAGCTGGACGGCGACCTCGTGCTGGGCGCCGCTGTTCTTGATGCGGGCGACGACGGGGGCGGCCTCGTCGAGGGCGGCGGCGCGGCCGGCGGGGGTGTCCAGGTCGTAGCGGCCCACGATGTGGCGCAGCGCGAACTCGAAGAGCGGGGTGCGCGGTTCGGCGAGGTCGGCGACCGCGTCGTCGCCCTTGGCGAGGCGCAGGTCGCAGGGGTCCATGCCGTCGGGCGCGACGGCGATGTAGGTCTCGGCGGCGAACTTCTGGTCGTCCTCGAAGGCGCGCAGGGCCGCCTTCTGGCCGGCCGCGTCACCGTCGAAGGTGAAGATCACTCGGGCCGAACCGTTGTCCATCAGCAGCCGGCGCAGGATCTTGATGTGGTCGGTGCCGAACGCGGTGCCGCAGGTCGCGATGGCGGTGGTGACGCCGGCGAGGTGGCAGGCCATGACGTCGGTGTAGCCCTCGACGACGACCGCGCGGGACGACTTCGCGATGTCCTTCTTCGCCAGGTCGATGCCGTAGAGGACGTGGGACTTCTTGTAGATCGCCGTGTCGGGGGTGTTGAGGTACTTCGGCCCGTTGTCCGACTCGTACAGCTTGCGGGCGCCGAAGCCGACGACGTCGCCGCCGATGTCGCGGATGGGCCACATCAGGCGGCCGCGGAAGCGGTCGATGGGACCGCGGCGGCCGTCCTGGGAGAGGCCGGAGAGGATCAGCTCCTTGTCGGTGAAGCCCTTGCCGCGCAGGAAGCGGGTGAGGTGGTCCCAGCCCTGGGGGCTGTAGCCGACGGAGAAGTGCTGGGCGGCGCCCTGGTCGAAGCCGCGCTCGGCGAGGAAGGTGCGGCCGGTGTCCGCCTCGGCGGAGGTCGCGAGCTGCTCCATGTACCACTCGGCGGCGATCTGGTGGGCCTCGACCAGGCGGATGCGTTCGCCGCGCTGGTGGGCGGGGTTGTACCCGCCCTCCTCGTAGCGCAGGGTGATGCCGGCCTGGGCGGCGAGGCGCTCGACCGCCTCGGAGAAGGAGAGGTGGTCGATCTTCATCACGAACGTGATGGTGTCGCCGCCCTCCTGGCAGCCGAAGCAGTGGAAGAACCCCTTGCTCGGACTCACCTGGAAGGAGGGCGACTTCTCGTCGTGGAACGGGCACAGACCCTTGAGGTTGCCGCCGCCCGCGCCCTTGAGCTGAAGGTACTCGGACACCACGGCGTCGATCGGGACCGCGTCCCGTACCGCCTTCACGTCCTCGTCGTTGATCCGTCCAGCCACGCGTGAAGTCTACGGCGGTCCACCGGCAGCCGGATCCGGGGCACCCGCCCCGCCAGGGGTACGAGGCCCCGCCGGCTGTCCGGAGGCGAGGCGCCGGCAGCGGGCGGGACGGCGGCCGGCGGTCAGGGACGAGGCGTCGGACGGCCGCCGTCGGCGAGCGGGCGACGGCCGGCTCCCGGCGGGCCGGGCGTCCGCCCGCTGTACGGGAGCCCCCGTACGTCAGGGGACCAGGTTCTCCAGCGGGACGCGTGGGTTCGCCAGGGAGTCCGTGTCCACCTGGGTCCGGGAGGTGATCAGCCGCTGGATCGGGTCGGTGACGTCCCACACATTGACGTTCATTCCGGCCAGCACCCTGCCCTCCTTCACCCAGAAGGCGACGAACTCCCGCTTGCCCGCGTCGCCCCGGATCACGACCTGGTCGTAGGAGCCCGGCGGGGCCCAGCCGGAGTACTCCATGCCCAGGTCGTACTGGTCGCTGAAGAAGTACGGGACCCGGTCGTAGGTGACCTCCCGGCCGAGCATCGCGCGGGCCGCGGCCGGGCCGCCGTTGAGGGCGTTGGCCCAGTGCTCGACGCGCAGCCGGGTGCCGAAGAGGGCGTGCGGGAACGAGGCGACGTCACCGGCGGCGTGGATGTCGGGGTCGGAGGTGCGCAGCCGCTCGTCGACCCGGATGCCGCCGCCGTCCGCGGGGTCGGCGAGGTCCAGGCCCGCCGCCTGGGCGAGGCCGGTGCGCGGGGCGGCGCCGATCGCCGCGAGGACCGCGTGCGCCGGGTGCTCCTCGCCGTCGTCGGTGCGGGCGGCGAGGACGACGCCGTCCTGGCCGGTGATCCCGGTGAGGGTGGCGCCGAAGTGGAAGCGGACGCCGTGCTCGCTGTGCAGGTCGGCGAAGAGCTGGCCGAGCTCGGGGCCGAGGACGGAGTGCAGCGGGGTGGGCCCGCGGTGCACGACGGTGACCTCCGCGCCGTACCCGCGGGCCGCCGCGGCGACCTCCAGGCCGATCCAGCCGGCGCCGGCGATCACCAGGTGGCCGTTGTCACGGCCGAGGGAGGCCAGGACGCCCTTGAGGCGCTCGGCGTGCGCGAGGCGGCGCAGGTGGTGGACGCCGACGAGGTCCGTGCCCGGGATGTCCAGGCGGCGGGGCTCGGAGCCGTTGGCCAGCAGCAGTTTGTCGTAGCGGACGGTGGTGCCGTCCTCGCCGAAGCGGACGGTCTTCGCGGCTCGGTCGACGGCGTCGACGGTCTGGCCGAGGTGCAGCTCGATGTCGTGGCGCGCGTACCAGGCGGGCTCGTGCACGAAGACGCTGTCGCGCTCCTCCTTGCCGAGCAGGAAGCCCTTGGACAGCGGCGGCCGCTCGTACGGGCGGTCCCGTTCGTCGCAGATCAGCAGGACCCGGCCGGTGAATCCCTCCGCCCGCAGCGTCTCGGCCGCCTTCGCGCCCGCCAGGCCGCCTCCGACGATGACGAATGTCTGATCCGCGTCGACCACGTGATGCCTCCTCGTGAAGGTGCCGCCATGTGCGAGCGTCCCGCACACAGGGTGATGCGGGAAGAGGGAGTGGCCCGATCAGGCCACGCAGGGTCACCTTCGAGCGAGCACCCGTCTCCGGTGTCCCACCGGTCCCCTCGGTCCCGTGCTCCTTCGTGCCTGCCTCATGCCTGCCCCGTGAGGCGGGCGTGGAGCGAGCGGGCCGAGGCGTCGGTGAGGGACGCGATCTGGTCCACGATCACCCGCTTGCGGGCCCGGTCGTCCGGAGCCTGCGCGAACAGGGTGCGGAACTGCGGGTCCAGGCCGTCGGGGGCGCGGGCGGTGAGCGCCTCGGCCAGTTCGAGGACGACGATCTGCTGGTCGGCGCGGAGCTGCTCCTGCTCGGCGCGCTGCATGACGTACCGGTCGGCGACCGCCTTGAGGACGGCGCACTCCATACGGGTGTCCCTGGGGACGACGAGTTCGGCCGCGTAGCGGGTGAGACGGCCACTGCCGAATCTCTCCCGGGTGGCGCCCTCGGCGGCGAGGCAGAAGCGGCCGATGAGCTGGCTGGTGGCGTCCTTCAGGCGGGCCTGGGCCAGTGCCGTGCCGTCGTAGCCGTGCGGCCACCACTCCTGGGCGAGGAGGCGGTCGAGTGCCTCGGCGAGTTCCGCCGGGTCGGTGTCCGCGCCGGCGTAACGGCCGACGGCGACGGCGAAGATCTCCTGCCGTTCGGGCTCGGCGTGCAGGCAGTTGGGGTCGATGTGGCCGGCGTGCAGGCCGTCCTCCACGTCGTGCACCGAGTAGGCGACGTCGTCGGCCCAGTCCATGACCTGGGCCTCGAAGCAGATACGGCCGTCGGGGGCGCCCTCGCGGACCCAGTCGAAGACGGGGCGGTCGTCCTCGTAGACACCGAACTTCGGGGAGGCCGGGTCGGTGGGGTGGGCGCCTCGCGCCCAGGGGTACTTGGTGGCGGCGTCGAGGGTGGCGCGGGTGAGGTTGAGGCCGACGCTGACGACGTCGCCGGAGGCCGGGTCGGCGCCCGGATCGGGGACGAACCGCTTGGGTTCGATACGGGTGAGCAGGCGCAGCGACTGGGCGTTGCCCTCGAAGCCGCCGCAGTCCTCGGCGAACTGGTTCAGCGCCTGTTCGCCGTTGTGGCCGAAGGCCGGGTGGCCCAGGTCGTGGGAGAGGCAGGCGGCCTCCACGAGGTCCGCGTCGCAGCCGAGGGCGGCACCGAGTTCCCGGCCCACCTGGGCGCATTCGAGGGAGTGGGTGAGGCGGGTGCGAGGGCTGGCGTCCCAGACCGGGCTGGCCGCTCCGGGGGTGACGACCTGCGTCTTGCCGGCCAGGCGGCGCAGGGCCGAGGAGTGCAGCACGCGCGCGCGGTCGCGCTGGAAGGCGGTACGCCCGGGACGCTTGTCGGGCTCGGTGTCCCAGCGGGCGGCCGACGCCGGGTCGTAGCCGGGGGGCGGGGTGTGGTTCTGCCGCGGGTGTGCCTGCGCCTGAGCCGGGGGGCCGGTGGGGGCGGGGGTGCTGGTGCCTGCCATGTCTCGACACTACGGGTACGCGGTGACGGTCGGGGAACGCGCGGAGGGCTGCCGCGCCGGGCTGCGCGGGCCACCGGGAGGGGCCGGACGGGCGGCCGGCGGGTGCGGGACCGTCCTGGTCCCGGGTGCGGCCCCCTCCACGCCCCGGAACGGGGCGCTGTCGTGGACCTCCGTGTCATGCGGCGGCCAGGACGGACGCCGTGCGGGCCCGGGTGTAGCGGTGCAGGAGGAGGTGGGCCAGGGCGGGGTGGGTGCCGAGGGGGGCCGCGGTGATCCCGGGGGAGGCCGCCGCGCACTCCGTGGCGAAGCGGCCGGGTGCGGTGAAGCAGGAGGCGACGGCCACCCGGTGACGGCCCTCGGCGGCGAGGGCGCGCAGGGCCTCGGAGACGGTGGGGGCGGCCGTGGAGGCGTAGGCGGGGACGACGGGGACGCCGAGGCGCTGGGCGAGCAGGCCGGCGGTGCGGGCGGTGTCGGCCCGCGACTCGGGGTCGCGGGACCCGGCGGCGGCCAGTACCACCGCGCTCGCCCGGCGGGCCGCCGCGTCGGCCGGGGTCCGCCAGCCGGCCTCCGTGAGGCGGGCGTGCAGCGCGTCGACGAGCAGCGGGTGCGGGCCGAGCGGGGCGGCCACGCGCGTGGGCAGCGGCGAGGCGGCGGCCATCCCGGGGATGTCCTGCTTGACGTGGTAGCCGCGGCCGAACAGCAGCGGCACGAGTACGGCGGAACCGGTCCCCCGCGCGTGCAGACCGGCGAGGGTGTCGGTCAGGAGCGGCTCGTTCAGCTCGATGTGCCCGAGGTGCACCGGCAGACCGGGGCGGAGCGCGCGGACGCGGTCCAGGAGTGCCCGTACGGTGTTCAGCGCGCGCGGATCACGGCTGCCGTGGGCCACCACGACGAGGGCCGGGGGCGGGGGCGGGAGCGGATGGCGCCGGCCGCTCCCGCCGAACGCCCCGTGCCCGGGCGGCCGGCTGCTGAGCGGGGTCGGGGTCGGGGTCGTGAGGTGCGCCGTCATGTCTCCGATCGTCGCCGGGGGACGTTGCCTCCCCGTTGCACGGGCGTGACGGGTGTTTTCCGGCGGTTCACGGCACGGCCCCCGCACGGTGTGAGCCCGTTCGAGCTGCGGCTTCGCCTCCCCGTACCCCCCGTACCGTGCCGCTGATCACAGGAAACGGCTGAACCGCGGGACGCGCGAGGGCGTCTTCGACGTCGAGGACCGACCGGGGAGGGTGCCCGTCCCATGCTTCACCTGTTGCACCGCGCAAGGGCGGACGGGGTCCGCCGGCTCCGCCGCGTGCGCCTGCCGCGTACCCGGGCCGGCCGGCGGCGACTGCTGCAGGCGGGGATGGCGGCGTGCGTACTGGCGCTGCTGCCCGCGACGTGGATGCGTCTGGCGGCGGAGGGCCGGCTGCACACCACCGCCGACGTGCCCCGCACCGACGTCGCCGTGGTCTTCGGCGCGGGCCTGTGGGACGGGGAGCCGTCGCCGTACCTCGCGCACCGGCTGGACGCGGCGGCCGAGCTGTACCGGGCGGGCCGGATCGAGGTGGTCCTGGTGACCGGCGACAACAGCCGTGAGGAGTACGACGAGCCGGACGCGATGCGCGCCTATCTGACCCGGCACGGCGTGCCCGACGCGCGGATCGTCAGCGACTACGCGGGCTTCGACACCTGGGACTCGTGCGTGCGCGCGAAGAAGGTCTTCGGCGTGGACCGGGCCGTACTGATCAGCCAGGGCTTCCACATCCGGCGCGCGGTCACCCTGTGCCGGGCGGCCGGCGTCTCCTCGTACGGCGTCGGCGTCGACGACCGGCACGACGCCACCTGGTACTACGGCGGCGTCCGGGAGATCCTCGCGGCGGGCAAGGCGGCCCTGGACACGGCCTTCCGCCCGGACCCGCACTTCCTCGGCCCGAGGGAGGCGGGGGTGGAGCAGGCGCTCGACGGCATCCGTGCCCCGTCGGCCGCACGGCGACCGTAACGCGCATACCGCAGCATGCTCGCACCGTGGCGGACACCACACGCCTCACGGTCACCCTCCCGACCGAGCAGGTCGCCGAGCTGAGAAGGCTCACCGACAACGTCTCCGGCCGGGGCCGGTCGCCATACTGACGTCCGACCTCGACGACATGTCCCGCCTGTGCGGCGACCGTGTCCGCCTCGTGGGCGTCCGACCGGAGGAAGCCCACGCACGCCCGCGCCCTCGGCCTCACCGCGCTCCCCCGCTCCCGGGGAGGTCGCCGTACCGGGCGTGTAACCGGGGCCGGTGCGGTGTGTAACACGTGCGGCGCACGCTGGGCGGTATGCAGAACACCGTGACGCCCACGCACTGCCCGTACTGCGCCCTGCAGTGCGGGATGGATCTGACGCCCGCGCCGGACGGGACCGTCCGGGTGAGCGAGCGCGCGGACTTCCCGGTGAACCGGGGTGCGCTGTGCGGCAAGGGGCGTACGGCGCCGGCGGTGCTGTCCTCCGCCGTGCGGCTGACCTCGCCGTTGGTGCGGTCCCGGGAGACGGGCGAGCTGGTGCCCGCCGGCTGGGACGAGGCGCTGGACCGGATCGCCGAAGGGCTGGGCCGTACGCGCGGCGAACACGGGGCGGACGCGGTCGGGGTGTTCGGCGGCGGCGGGCTGACGAACGAGAAGGCGTACTCGCTGGGGAAGTTCGCGCGGGTGGTGCTGGGCACCTCCCAGATCGACTACAACGGCCGCTTCTGCATGTCGTCCGCGGCGGCCGCCGGTATCAAGGCGTTCGGGCTGGACCGGGGGCTGCCGTTCCCGCTGGAGGACATCCCGAGGACCGGCTGCGTGATCCTCGTCGGCTCGAACCCGGCGGAGACCATGCCGCCGGCGCTGCGCTACTTCGCCGAGCTGAAGGAGAACGGCGGGACGCTGATCGTCGTCGACCCGCGCCGTACGAAGACCGCCGAGCTGGCCGATCTGCATCTGGCGCCCCGCCCCGGCACGGACCTCGCGCTGGCGCTGGGCCTGCTGCACCTGGTCGTCGCCGAGGGCCGCAGCGACGAGGCGTACATCCGGGAACGCACCGCCGGCTGGGAGGAGACCCGGGCCGCGGCGATGGCGCACTGGCCGGAGTACGTGGAGCGGATCACCGGCGTACCGGTGCCCCAACTGCGCGAGACCGTACGGCTGTTCTGCGAGCCGGAGGCGGCCATGGTGCTCACCGCCCGCGGCCCCGAGCAGCAGGCCAAGGGCACCGACACCGTGGGCGCCTGGATCAACCTGTGCCTGGCGACCGGCCGCGCGGGCCGCCCCCTGTCCGGGTACGGCTGCCTGACCGGGCAGGGCAACGGGCAGGGCGGGCGTGAACACGGCCAGAAGGCCGACCAGTTGCCCGGCTACCGCAAGCTGACCGACCCGGCGGCGCGCGCGCATGTCGCCGGCGTCTGGGGCGTGGACCCCGACGCGCTGCCCGGCCCGGGGCGCAGCGCGTACGAGCTGCTGGACGCGCTGGGGACGGACATCCGCTCACTGCTGCTGATGGGCTCCAACCCGGTGGTGTCGGCGCCCCGCGCCGCGCACGTCGAGGAGCGCATCCGGTCGCTGGACTTCCTGGCGGTGTGCGACGTCGTGCTGTCGGAGACGGCCGCGCTCGCCGACGTCGTCCTGCCGGTGACGCAGTGGGCGGAGGAGACGGGCACGACGACCAACCTGGAGGGCAGGGTCCTGCTGCGGCGGCGCGCGCTGCCCGCGCCGGACGGTGTGCGCAGCGACCTCGAGGTGCTGCACGGGCTGGCCGCCCGGCTCGGCGCCGGGCCGAGTCCGGAGAAGAGGTTCCCGACCGATCCCGAGGAGGTCTTCGAGGAGCTGCGCCGCGCGAGCGCGGGCGGGCCCGCCGACTACTCCGGGATCAGCTACCGGCGGCTCGCGGAGGAGAACGGCGTGTTCTGGCCGTGCCCGGCCCCCGGACCCACGCCGGTGGAGGCACCCGCGGCAGCGGACAGTGCCGTACACCCCGGTACCCCCCGGCTGTTCCTCGACCGGTTCGCCACCGAGGACGGGCGGGCCCGGTTCGTGCCCGTCGCGCACCGCGCGAACGCCGAGGAACCCGACGACGAGTACCCCGTACTGCTGACCACCGGCCGGGTCGTGGCGCAGTACCAGTCCGGCGCGCAGACCCGGCGCGTCGACGAGCTGAACGCGGCCGCACCCGGCCCGTTCGTGCAGCTGCACCCGCGGCTCGCGGAGCGGCTCGGCGCGGCCGAGGGCGATCCGCTGGCCGTGGTGTCCCGGCGGGGCCGGGCGGTGGCACCGGCCCGGATCACCACCGCGATCCGCCCCGACACCGTGTTCATGCCGTTCCACTGGGCGGGCGAGGGCCGCGCGAACACCCTCACCAACCCCGCCCTGGACCCGACGTCACGGATGCCGGAGTTCAAGGTGTGCGCGGTACGGGTGGAAGTGGAGACGGTGCGGTCATGAGTTCCGGCCGCTCCGCCCGCACGCCGTCGCCTCACCCGTTCACCGCCGCGTGGCGCACCCTTCGGCTCCTTTCCCCCGGCCGGGCCCGCGGCACGGCGGTGACCTGCCGAAACGGGTACGGGCGGGGGTCCGGCGGGGACTTCCTGACACCCGTTCACCTCATTTTTGACGTTCTCTCAGGGAGCGGGCCGCGCCCGCCGGCCTTTACCTCGGACTAGCGGGGACGCGACCGACGGCGGCACATGGGGGTGCCGCGGGCGTGGCCCCTCCGTGAGCCCGAGGGAGCATCGATGCGAGGTATCGCCCGGCGGCTGACCGGCCTGACCGGACCCGCGCTCGCCGTGGCCGCCGCGGGGCTGCTCGTGGCGCCCGCCGCACCCGCCGCGTACGCCGAGGAGCCCGCCGCCCCCGTGGGACCCCCCTACGGCAACGGCAGGCCGGCCGGAAAGCCGGCCGGGAGCCTGGAACTGCACCCGGCCGTGGTCGTGGCGGGCGCGCAGGTGACGGTGAACACCGCGGCGTGCGGCGACGGCGACACGGTCGCGGGCGACGCCACCGCCGTGGGCGCCGGCCGTTTCACACTGGCGCCGGGCGAGGACGGGCCCGACGCGGCCGGACGGGACTCGACCGGACGGTTCCGGGTGCCGCCGGGCGCGCAGCCCGGGACGTACGAGATCGTCGCGACGTGCGAGGCGGGCGGGCAGCGGGTGACCGGGGACCTGGTGGTCAGGCTGACGCCGGCGGCGCAGCAGGTGTACCCCCGGGGCAGCGTGAGGACGGGGATCGGTGGCGCTCTGGGCCCCGGTCCCGCGCAGACCGCGGCCGGCGTGACGGCTCTCGCCGTCGCCGCCGCGGGCGGTACCTGGCTCCTGCATCGCCGGGCGAGAGGCGACGGGATCTGACGGGCGCCCTCCGCAGCCCGTCCGCCGGTACCGCGTGTCCCCTCCCCCTCCGGGTCCGACGCCCCTCGCGGCCCGGAGGGGGCACGGGGCCGACCCTGGAGAGGTCAGTGAGCGATGCTTCGCATACACCGCATACACCGCATATGCCGCAGTTCCTGCCGGGCGGCCGGGAGCCGGGGCGACACGGCCATAGCCTCGGTGAGCACGCTCGCCCTGTGCTGCGGCCTGTGGCTGCTGCACGCCGGAACCGGCACGGGCGCCCCGCCGCAGCCGTCGGCCGCCCAGGCCCGTTCCGCGAGCCCGGGGCACGGCGCCGGGCAGGTCCCGGCGTCCGCCGCGCTGCCGCCCTCCCCGCCCGACCGGATCCGCATCCCCGCGATCGGCGTGGACGCGCCCCTGACGGGCCTCGGCCTGACGAGCACCGGCAGCCTCGACGTGCCGCCGCCCGAACGGCCGGACCTGGCCGGCTGGTACGAGGCCGGCACCACACCGGGCGAGAACGGCACCGCGGTCGTCGCGGGCCATGTCGACAACGCCGAGGGCCCCGCCGTCTTCTACTCCCTGGGCGCCCTGCGCAAGGGCGGCACCGTCGAGGTGGACCGGCGCGACGGCGGCACCGCCGTGTTCACCGTGCACGCCGTCGAGGTGTACGACGCCCGGGAGTTCCCCGACGAGAGGGTGTACGGCGCGGCGGTCCGCCCGGAGCTGCGGATCATCACCTGCGGCGGAGGCTACTCACGCACCACCGGCTACCAGGGCAACGTCGTCGTCTACGCCCACCTCGCCGGCAGCCGCTGAGCCTTCGGGCGGCCCCAGCACGTTCGCCCTCCCCCACGCGCCCAGCGGTTCCAGCGCCTCGTTGAGCGCCGTGCCCCTGGGCGTCAGGGAGTACTCGACACGCGGCGGGGTCTCGTCGTACTCCTCGCGGTGCACGATGCCGTCGGACTCCAGCTCCCGCAGATGCGAGGCGAGCACCTTCTCGGTGATCCCGGGCAGTTCCCGGCGCAGGGCGCCGAAGCGGTACGGCCGTTCGTGCAGCGCCCAGAGGATCAGCACCTTCCACTTGCCGCCGATCACGTCCATCGCCGCGTCGATCCCGCACAGATACGCCCCCGGCTGCCGTACCGTCCCCATGCCCGTCACCCCGTCCGCTTCCGCTGCCTGCACCCTTTCCCCGGGGTGAGCGCCCACTTCCAAGTACGTACTTGAGCAGGTCCTTCCCCGCGGCGAGCCTGGTCTCCATGACCCACAACACCTCCTCCCCCGTTCCTGCTTCCCTGACCCTCCTCGGCGCCGGCGCCATGGGCACCGCCCTCGGCCGCGCCTGGCTCGCCGCCGGTCATCCGGTGACCGTCTGGAACCGCACCGCCGCCCGCACCGCCGCCCTCGCCGCCGAGGGCGCGGTGGTCGCCGCGACCGCCGCCGAGGCGGTGGCCGCGAACCGCCTGGTGGTCGCCTGCCTGCTCGACGACGACTCCGTCGGCGAGGCGCTCGGGGGCGCCGGCCTCGCCGGGCGGGACCTGGTGAACCTCACCACCGGAACGCCGGCCCAGGGCCGTGCCCGCGCCGCCTGGGCCACGGCACGCGGCGCCCGTTTCCTGGACGCCGGGGTCATGGCGGTACCGCCGATGATCGGGGCCCCGGAGTCCGGGGCGTATGTCTTCTACAGCGGCTCGCGCCCCCTGTTCGAGGAGCACCGGGACACACTCACCGTCCCGGCCGGCACCCGGTACGTGGGTGAGGACCCCGGGTTCGCCGCGCTGCACGACGTGGCGCTGCTGAGCGCGATGAGCGGGCTGTTCGCCGGTGTCACCCACGCCTTCGCGCTGATCCGCCGGGAGGAGATCGATCCCGGGGACTTCGCGCCCCTGCTCGCCTCCTGGCTCACCGCGATGACGCCGGCCGTGCACGAGACCGCCGGGCGGCTGCGCAGCGGCGACTACACCTCGGACGTGGTGTCCAACCTCGCGATGCAGGCCGTGGGCAACGCGACCCTGCTGCGCACGGCCGAGGAGCAGGGCGTCAGCGCGGAGCTGCTGACGCCGTACACGGACCTGATGGCCCGCCTCGTCGCCGAGGGGCACGGCGACGAGGACGGGACAGGGATGATCGACCTGCTGGCGCAGGCGGCCCCTACGGACCGACCGCGAGGGCGGGGGGATGGCCGTCGCCGTCGGCGTTGACGATCACCCAGTCGTCGCCCGCCCCGATGAGCTGCGGGTCTCCGCCGATCTCCAGGTCGACCTCGCGCACCGTGGTGCCGTCCTCCTCGCCCACCCGGGCTCCGTCACCGGTGGCGAGGGTCCACAGGCGTTGGGAGTCGCCGAGTACGGCCACCCGGCCCCGGCCCGCCGGGGCCAGGGCGACGACCGTGGTGCCCAGGTCCGCGTGCCAGCGGCGTTGTCCGTCGTCGAGCGAGTAGGCCGCGACCCGCTCGGGGTAGTCGTCCCCCGGTTCGGCGGCGGCCACGATCAGGTTGCCGTCGGCGACCGTCGCCCGGAACACCGGCCGTGCGGCGAAGCCGGGCTGGAACGCGGTGAGGGCCAGGTCCTCCTCGTCGGCGGTGAGGGGGATCGTCACCGGCTCGCGCTTCGGGTCGTCCGGGCCGCCGTAGGCCAGTACGGCGGCGAGGCCGCGCTCGTCCTTCTCCTGCACCAGCAGGGTGAACGGGTCGGCGGAGAGCACCGCGGCCGAGCTGAGGTAGCTCTCGACCGGCAGCCCACTCCGGTTCAGCTCCCTGCCCGTGGCGTTGTCGAGGGTGAGGAGCCACGCCGAGTGGAAGTCGCCGTAGCCGCCGCAGGTCACGGCGACCCGGGTGGTGCCGCCGGCCGCGGAGGCCGTCACCGGCTCGCACTCGGCGTCCTCCTCGGCGTTGTCCCCGCCCCCGGTTCCGGGGGCGGTGGGCCGCACGGTCCAGCGCACCGCGCCGTCGGTGAGCCCGTACCCGTGGACGGAGCGGTCGGCCAGCGCCACGGCCACGCCCGCGTCGGCGGTGAGCAGTCCGCCGCCGCCGTGCACCAGTGTCCTCCCGGTGATGTTCCGCTCCCACACCTTGCGTCCGCTGCCCGCGTCGACGCCCCACACGGTGTCGCACGGCTTCTCGTCCCGCGCGAAGGCGACCAGGCCGATGCCGTCGACGATCCGCTCGCTCATCGCGCACACCGACTCGCGCACGGGGGCCCGCAGCGCCCATCCGCGGTCCCCGGTGCCGGAGTCGTACGCGATCAGCGCGTCGGTCCGGGCCCGTACGACCGTCCCGGCGTCGTCGCCCAGTGTCCAGGTGCCGACACCGCTCACGGTCGCGGGCCGGTCCGGGCCGGCCTGCCAGACCGGGTCGAGCACCGGTCCGCGCAGCCAGAGGTGGGCCTGCCAGCCGGGCCACAGCGCGATCAGCACGCCCGCCGCGACGAGGGCGCCGGGCACGGCCTTCCCGGGGCGGCTCTGCGTGAAGGAGGCGAGGGCGACGACGAGCCCCACGGCACCCGCGAAGGTGAACAGGAACGCCAGCAGGAGCGTCGGCGTGGTGCCTTCCGGGCAGGGCCGGTACCTGCCGCAGCTGCTGCCGGGAATGGACGACCACCCCAGCACGTGGAACTCCACCGCGAGCCCGATCAGCGCGCCCGCTCCGACCACCAGCCCGGCCTTCGCCGGCGGCCGCGTCCCGGACGGTCTGCTGTCCCCGGCCATCGTGTCCCCCGTGTTCTGTTCTGCGGCGCTCCCCGGCACCGGCCGCTCGCGTCGCGGAGCGGCGCTGGAGCCTAACCCGTCCGAATGGATCACGTCAGCCGGATTGATCACCGGATGTGCCGCTCACACCGGGTGCGGCGCTCAGGCCAGCCACTGCTCGTACGCCATGTTCGCCACCAGCGCGAAGACGACCACCAGCAGGACGATACGGACGAAGCCGCTGCCCTTCTTCAGGGCCGTGTGGGCGCCGAGGGTGCCGCCCGCCAGGTTGAACACGGCCATCAGGCCCGCCAGTTGCCACAGCACCGCGCCCTGCCAGGCGAACATCGCCAGCGCGCCGGCGTTGGTGCAGCAGTTGACGATCTTCGCGGTGGCGGACGCGGTGACGAGGTCGAGGTGGAGCAGGGCGGTGAGGGCCAGGACGAGGAACGTACCGGTGCCGGGGCCGATGAGGCCGTCGTAGAAGCCGATGCCCAGGCCGCCGAAGCCGATCGCGGCGAGGACGCGGCGGCGGGAGACCGGGCCGGGCTGCGGCGCGGTGCCGAAGCCGGGGCGGAGGATGACGAAGGCGGCCACGCCGAGCAGCACCACCATGATCACCGGTTCGAGGACCTCGGTGCTCATCCCGGCGGCGAGGAAGGCCCCGCCCGACGATCCGGCGAGCGCGGCGAGACCGATGCGGACGGCGGTGCGTACGTCGACGGGTGCCTTGCGGGCGAAGGTCACCGCCGCGCCGGTGGTGCCGACGATGGCGACCGCCTTGTTGGTGCCGAGCGCGTGCGCGGCGGGCGTGCCGGCGGGCAGGCCGAGCAGCAGCGCGGGCAGGAGCAGGAGTCCGCCGCCGCCGACCACGGCGTCGATCCAGCCGGCGGCGAGCGCCGCCAGGCAGAGGAGAACGACCGTGGTCAGCGATATGTCAGGCATGGGCATGACCCTATGGAGCGGGTAGTTGTGCCGTCCATCAAGATGAGCTTTTTCTGAGGTTGAGCGTCCTCACGCCTCCTCGCAGTGGCTTCTCACAGCCCCTCCGCCGCGCGCCTCCGAACCCTCACACCCACCCCCCGCCCCCGCTGAGGGCAGCGTTCCGCGCGGGAAACAGCGGGGATGCCGCCGGGTAACACCCGCACCGCACGCTCAGGGACATGACCTCGAACGAGCGTGTGGTGGTGATCGGCACCGGCCTGGCGGGCGTGACACTCGCCCGGCGGCTCGGCGAGCTCGGCACGCCGGTGACGCTGATCGGCGAGGAGGAGCACCGTCCGTACAACAGGGTGCTGCTCGCCGAAGTACTGGCCGGACGCTACAGCCCCGAGCTGATCGCCCTTCCCGCCCCGGCGGCGCCGACGGTGCTGACCCGCGGCCGGGTCACCGGCATCGACCGCGCGGCACGCACCGTCGCCTGCGCGGACGGCACCGGGATCGGCTACGACCGGCTCGTCCTGGCCACCGGCTCCAACCCGGTGCTGCCGCCGCTGCGCGGACTGTTCACCGAGGACCACGCGCTGCCCGAGGGCGTGCACGCGTTCCGCACCATGGACGACTGCCTGGGCCTGGCCAAGGCGGTGCGTCCGGGGGCGCGGGCCGTCGTCATCGGCGGCGGGCTGCTCGGTGTGTCCGCGGCCCGTGCCCTCGCCGTGCGCGGCGTGCAGGTCGTCCTCGCCCAGCAGTCCGAGCGGCTCATGGAACGCCAGCTCGACCCGGCGGCGTCGAAGCTCGTCCGGCGGCATCTGACGGACCTCGGTGTGGAGGTCCACACCGAGTGCCGGGTGCGGGACGTGCGCTGCGTCGCCGGCGCGGTCCGCTCGGTCGAGATGGCCGACGGGTACGCCCTCGACGCCGACCTGGTGGTCCTGGCCTGCGGGGTGCACCCGCGGGTGGGACTCGCCCAGGCGGCCGGCCTGGAGGTCCGCAAGGGCATCGTCGTCGACGACGAGCTGCGGACCTCCGACCCCCGTATCCACGCCGTCGGCGACTGCGTCCAGCACGCCGGCACGGTGTACGGACTGGCCACCCCCGCGCTGGAACAGGCCGAGGCCCTGGCCGCCCTGCTCTCCGGGGACGCGGGCGCCCGCTACACCGGCACCCGTTCCCTGACCCGGCTCACCCTCACGGGGCCCGACAGCCCGTTCGACCTCGCCGCGTTCGGCGAGACCGAGGCACTGCCCGGCGACGACGTCGTCCAGCTCACCGACGCCACCCGGGGCACCTACCGCAAGGTCGTCGTCCGCGACGACCGGCTGATCGGCGGGGTCCTGGTCGGCGAACTCGGCACGGTCGGCGCGCTCGCCCGCGCGTGGGAGGGAGCAGAGCCGCTCCCCTCCGACGGCGGCCCCCTGCTCCACCTGCTCACCAACGACGGAGGCTCCTGATGTCCGCGACGGCTCTTCGTGACCGGCCCCGCCCCACGATCGTGCTCGTCGGCCATGGCATGGTCGGCCAGCGCTTCCTGGAGGCGCTCGCCGAGCGCGGCCTGACCGCCACGCACCGTGTGGTCGTGCTGTGCGAGGAACCGCGTCCGGCCTACGACCGCGTCCAGCTCACCTCGTACTTCTCGGGGCGCACCCCCGAGGACCTGTCCATGACGGACCTGGCGTTCATCGAGGACCACGGCATCGAGCTGCACATCGGCGACCCGGCCGAGACGGTCGACCGGGAGGCCCGCAGGGTCACCGCCCGCTCGGGACTGGCCGTCGACTACGACGTCCTGGTGCTGGCCACCGGCTCCTACCCGTTCGTGCCGCCGGTGCCGAACAAGGACGCGGCCGGCTGCTTCGTCTACCGCACCATCGAGGACCTGCTCGCGATCGAGGAGTACGCGAAGAACGCGACGACCGGCGCGGTGGTCGGCGGCGGGCTCCTCGGTCTGGAGGCGGCGGGCGCGCTGAAGGGACTCGGACTCACCACGCACATCGTGGAGTTCGCGCCCCGCCTGATGCCGGTGCAGGTCGACGACGGTGGCGGCAGCGCGCTGCTGCGCACCATCGAGAACATGGGCCTGTCCGTCCACACCGGCACCGGTACCCAGGAGGTCGTGGTCGGCGAGGACGGCGCCGTCTGCGGCATGAAGCTGTCCGACGGTTCCGAACTCGCCACCGACATGGTGGTGTTCTCCGCCGGGGTCCGCCCCCGCGACCAACTCGCCCGCGAGTCGGGTCTTGCGGTCGGCGAGCGCGGCGGCATCGCCGTGGACGAGCAGTGCCGCACGGTCACCGACCCGCACGTCTTCGCGATCGGCGAGTGCGCGCTGGCCGCCGACGGCCGGGTGTACGGCCTGGTCGCCCCCGGCTACGAGCAGGCGCAGACCGCCGCCGCGACGATCGCCGACGACGAGGCGTCCTTCACCGGCGCCGACCTGTCGACCAAGCTGAAGCTGCTCGGCGTGGACGTGGCGTCCTTCGGCGACGCGCACGGCGCCACCGCCGACTGCCTGGACGTCGTCTACTCCGACTCCCGCGCCGGCCTGTACAAGAAGCTGGTCGTCGGCAGCGACGGCACGCTGCTCGGCGGCATCCTGATCGGCGACGCGGAGGCGTACGGCACCCTGCGCGCCTTCACCGGGTCGGTCCCGCCCGTCTCGCCCGAGTCCCTCGTCCTGCCCGCCGGCGCCGGGGCCCCGGCCCAGCTGGGCCCGTCCGCACTGCCCGACGACGCGGTGGTCTGCTCCTGTCACAACGTCACCAAGGGCACCATCCGCAGCGCGGTCACCGAGCACAGCTGCACCACCGTGCCCGAGGTGAAGAAGTGCACCAAGGCCGGTACCGGCTGCGGCAGTTGCGTGAAGGTGCTCGGCCAGCTGGTCAACGCCGAGCTGGAGGCGAGCGGCGTCGAGGTCGACAAGGGCCTGTGCGGCTGCTTCTCGCAGACCCGCGAGGAGCTGTACGAGATCGTCCACGCCCTGCGCGTCACCTCCCACCGGGACCTGCTGGACCGGCACGGCCGCGAGGACGCCCGGGGTGGCGACGGCTGCGAGATCTGCAAGCCGACGGTCGGCTCGATCATCGCCTCGCTGGCCCCGACGATCGGCGCGAGCGGCTACGTCCTGGACGGCGAACAGGCCGCCCTCCAGGACACCAACGACCACTTCCTCGCCAACCTGCAGAGGAACGGCTCGTATTCGGTCGTTCCCCGCATCCCCGGCGGCGAGATCGCCCCGGAGAAACTGATCGTGATCGGCGAGATCGCCCGCGACTTCGGTCTCTACACGAAGATCACCGGCGGTCAGCGCATCGACATGTTCGGCGCCCGTGTCGAACAACTCCCCATCATCTGGGCGCGGTTGGTGGACGCCGGTTTCGAGTCCGGCCACGCGTACGGCAAGTCGCTGCGCACGGTGAAGTCCTGCGTCGGGCAGACCTGGTGCCGCTACGGCGTCCAGGACTCGGTGCGCATGGCGATCGACCTGGAGCTGCGCTACCGGGGGCTCAGGTCGCCCCACAAGCTCAAGTCGGCGGTCTCCGGCTGCCAGCGCGAGTGCGCGGAGGCCCAGTCGAAGGACTTCGGCGTCATCGCCACCGCCAACGGCTGGAACCTGTACGTCGGCGGCAACGGCGGCGCCACCCCGCGCCACGCCGACCTGCTCGCACAGGACCTCTCGGACGCCGAACTGGTGCGCCTCATCGACCGCTTCCTGATGTTCTACATCCGCACCGCCGACCGCCTGGAGCGCACCTCGACCTGGCTGGACCGGATCCCGGACGGCCTGGACCACGTACGGGACGTCGTCGTGCACGACTCGCTCGGGATCTGCGACGAGCTGGAGTCCCTGATGTCCGCCCACGTCTCGCACTACCGCGACGAGTGGGCCGAGACCATCAACGACCCCGAGAAGCTGTCCCGGTTCGTGTCCTTCGTCAACGCCCCCGACACCCCGGACCCGGTCGTCGGCTTCGTCCCCGAACGCGACCAGATGAAGCCCGACCTGCCCCTGCTGAACATCGGCATGCGACCCGCACAGTCCAAGGAAGCCGCCCTGGAAGGGAGCGCCCAGCGATGACCCTGGCCCTCGAGACCACCGACCTGAAGGTCCGACTCCAGCTGCCCGACGCCTGGTTCGCGGTCTGCGACCTGAGCGCCCTGGTCCCGGGCCGCGGCGTGGCGGCCCTCCTGCCCGACGGCCGGCAGGTCGCCGTCTTCACCGACCGCAACGGCGGCCTGTACGCCGTCGACAACCGCGACCCCTTCACCGGCGCGGCGGTCCTCTCCCGCGGCCTGACCGGCACCCACCGGGGCCGCCCGTTCGTCGCCTCCCCGCTGCTCAAGCAGCGCTTCGACCTGGAGACGGGCCAGTGCCTGGACGACGACACCGTCCGCCTGACGACGTACGAGGTCAAGGCGGCGTGAACGGGTAGGGGAGGGCACCCCGGGCGTCCGGACGTCCGGCTGCCAGGCCGGCGGCCCGGACGCCCGGACGTCCGGCTGTCCGGCTGCCGAATTCCTGCCGGATCCGTGTGTTTCCGCTCGGTGGGCGGGTTTTCTGGAGTTTCATCGATTCCGCGAACCCCGCCCACTCGTCTCGCGCACTCCCCACCCGCCACGGAGGCACGAACCATGACCCGGAAGCACCCCCAGCACCCCCAGCCGTCCCGCCGCGCCGTGCTCGGCGGCGCCGCGGCCACCGCGGTCACCGCCCTCGCGGCGGCCGCCGGCACCGGTACCGCGCAGGCGGCCGGACACCGCCCCGTCCGGCCGACCGGGTTCCCGCTGCCCGACGGCTGGCTCCCCGAGGGCATCACCATCGGCAGCAGGCCGTACGCGTACATGGGATCCCGTGCGAACGGCGCGATCTACCGCACCGACCTGCGCACCGGACAGGGCGCGGTGTTCCACGAGGGCTCCCCCGGCCTGGCGTCCATCGGCCTGAAGCTGGACGACCACGGCGGCCTGCTGTACGTCGCCGGCGGCGGTGGCGGCACCGCACGCCTCGTGGACGCCCGTACCGGCACCCTCCGCACCACCCACCAACTCACGGAGAACACCGGCCACTTCATCAACGACGTCGCCCTGCTCGGCGACCGCGCCTGGTTCACCGACTCGCGCGACGCGGTGCTGTACGGCGTCCCGCGCGGGCGGCGCGGCGCCGTCCGGGCGCTGCCGCTGAGCGGCGACTGGGAGCAGCTGCCGGACGTCAACAACGCGAACGGCATCGTGAGCACGCCCGACGGCCGCGACGTCATCGTGGTCAAGAGCACCCCGGGCGAGCTGTACCGGGTCGGCCTGCGCACCGGACGCGCCACCCGGATCACCCTGTCCGGCGCGGACGACGTCGTCAACGGCGACGGCCTGGTGCGCGTCGGCCGCACGCTGTACGTGGTCCAGAACCGGCTGAACCTGGTCACCGTGTTCCACCTCGACGCCGGCGCGACGACGGCGACCCTGCGCCGTTCGATCACCGACCCGCGCTTCGACGTCCCGGCCACCGCGGCCCGTTACCGCGACCGCCTGTACCTGGTCAACGCCCGTTTCACCAGCCCGCAGACACCCGAGACGACGTTCACGGCGGTGAGCGTACCGCTGTAGGACACGTGCCGGGGCGGCGCCCGGGATGGTCACCGTCCGGTACGCCCACAGTCATGATGTGTCCATGTCGCACCCGTAGGTTCCGTGACCGCACCTCCCCGTCACCGGCCGGTGGCGGGACGGTTCACGGCACCTCCAGGAGTGGCAGTGGAACGTCGTACCTTCCTTCGTGCGAGCGCCATGGGCGGCACCGGCGCGGTCCTCGGCGGCGCACTCTGGCACAGCGCCGCGTACGCGGCGCCCGCCCGGCCCGGCACGGGCCCTTACGGCGCGCTCGGCGCGGCGGACGCCAACGGGATCAGGCTGCCGGCCGGGTTCACCAGCAGGGTGATCGCCCGTTCCGGCCGGCAGGTCCCGGGCACGTCGTACACCTGGCACAACGCCCCCGACGGCGGCGCCTGTTACGCGGACGGCAGCGGCTGGATCTACGTCTCCAACTCGGAGATCAACCCGTCCGGCGGCGCGGGCGCGGTGCGCTTCTCGGCCACCGGCGCCGTCACGGGCGCGTACCGCGTCCTGTCCGGCACCCGGCAGAACTGCGCGGGCGGCAGCACGCCGTGGAACACCTGGCTGTCCTGCGAGGAGGTGGACCGCGGTTACGTCTACGAGACCGACCCGTGGGGGACGAAGGCGGCGGTCCGCCGGGACGCGATGGGCCGCTTCAAGCACGAGGCGGCGGCCGCCGACCCGGTCCGCAGGGTGATCTACCTGACCGAGGACGTCTCGGACAGCTGCTTCTACCGTTTCCGGCCGACGACGTGGGGCGACCTGTCCTCCGGCACGCTGGAGGTACTGGTGGCGGGCAGCGGCACGAGCGGCCCGGTGAGCTGGGCGAGGGTCCCGGACCCCTCCGGGGCCACCGCGACCCGCAACCAGGTCTCCGGCGCCAAGCGCTTCAACGGCGGCGAGGGCTGCCACTACGCGAACGACACCTGCTGGTTCACGACCAAGGGCGACAACCGCGTCTGGCAGTACAACGCCTCCGCCCAGACCATCGAACTCGCCTATGACGACTCCCTGGTGACGGGCGGCTCCGCTCCCCTGACCGGCGTGGACAACGTCACCGGCTCCTCCTCGGGCGACCTGTTCGTGGCCGAGGACGGCGGAAACATGGAGATCTGCGTCATCACGCCCGACGACGTCGTGGCCCCCTTCCTCCAGGTGTCCGGCCAGTCCGGCTCGGAGATCACCGGCCCGGCCTTCTCCCCGGACGGCACCCGCCTGTACTTCTCCAGCCAGCGCGGCACGAGCGGGAGTTCGTCGGGCGGCATCACGTACGAGGTGAGGGGCCCGTTCCGCAGGTAACCGCTCCCGGTTGCCGGCTCATGCCGGTGCACAGAACGCACCGGCATGAGCGGAGAGCTACCCTCCGGTTACGTCACGTTCGCATCACGGGTCCACGAAACCTCCCCACCCTCCCCCGGCCCCTCCCCTACCGTCGGCAGCTCACACCCGGCAGGCCGCCCCGGACAGGGGCACGCTGCCGGATATCCGCACATAGCTGGGGGACCCCCTGTGAACCTGTCCTGCAAGTCCGCCGCCGTCACCGTCGCCGCGCTCGCACTGGCCGCCCTGCCGGCCGCTTCCGCGGTGGCCCACGAGGGCGCGTTCAAGAACTGCTCCGAGGCGTACGCCGCCGGGTACGCCAACATCCCGGCGGGCAGCGAGCACTACGGCGAGCACCTGGACCGCGACGGCGACGGCATCGGCTGCGACAAGCCGCCGGCGGGCTTCGTCCCCGCCGACGACAAGGACGAGGACACCGGCTCGGACACCGGCACCGGCACAGAGACGGGCACGAAGGACCCCGCCCCCGGCACCACCGAACAGGGCGGCACCGACCTCGCCGAGACCGGCGGCAGCAGCGCCACCCCGTACCTCGCGGCGGGCGGCGCGGCCGTCGTCCTGGCGGGCGGCGGGGTGCTGTTCGCGGCACGCCGGCGCCGCAGCACCGACTGACCCGAACCGTCCTGAAGCCTCGAGGCGGCGGCGTCCCCCCACGGGACGCCGCGCCCGTCAGACCGGGACCCGCGGGGGACGGGCGTCCGCACGGCCGCAGCCGAGGACCTTCGTCGGAGTCTCGCGGAATTGGGCGATGCCTTGGGCCGGTGCGTCAACAAGGGCTAGGAAACGGCGACTGCCGGCCTGGGCGCGGCGGCCAGGCGCAGGCCGACTTCCACCAGGGTCCAGCCGAGGCGGGTGCGGAGATGCCGAGGGCGCCGGGAGTGCCGGGCGGCTGCGGCGAGGCGGTGCTCGTCGGCTTCGGTACGGAGTTCGGCGGCGCGGATGCGGTGCAGGGCGAGGCGGGTCTCGAGATCCATCGGGCCGTGACCTTTCAGTCCGTGGTGAGGGGGAAAGCGTGGGTGTGGATGCGCACCTGGGCGGTGTCGGCGTCGCCCTCGTCGGCGGCCCGGTCGCGGTAGGTGTCGACGAGTGCGTGCATCTTCTCGACGAGCTCCCGGGTCAGTTCGGGCGTCAGCCGCAGCGTCGCGCTGCTCATGTCCCAGGTGCGGTTCCACTCCTGCGGCCAGGTCAGGCGGTTGCCGAGCCAGGTCGACAGGTCCCGGCCCTGCGAGGTGGCGACCTCGTGGAGGTACAGGTCGGCAGCCCCGCGTACGTCCGGGTTGGCGTCGGTGAGCAGCCCGTCGTCGAAGCTCAGGCCCTTGTGGACCGCCTTCCACCACCGTTCCCTGCCCCTGCCGTGCTCGGGGGCGTCCTCGATGAAGCCGTGTGCGGCGAGCTGACGCAGGTGGTAGCTGGTCGCGCCGCTCGACTCGCCCAGCTTTTGGGCGAGCTGGGACGCGGTGGCGGGGCCGCCGAGGCGCAGGGAGTCCAGCAGTTGTATGCGCAGCGGGTGTGCGAGCCCGCGAAGGGAGCGGGCGTCGAGACTGAGGACCTGCGGTTCCTGGGACTCACTCATGACCACAAAGATAGCTTTGCAAAGAAATGGCTGCAAGGGGTTCTTTGCACCTCGCACAGACGGCAGGAGAAGGCCCCGGACTCCCTGCTCGGACACCAGGGGACGAGTAACCGGCGATCAGGGCCTGTCCGGCGGATCATGCCGAAGACGTGGGGTCCGGCACACTCGTCTGCGACGTGGTCGCCGGTTGCCGACTCCCCCGGGCTCCCGGCTCCGCCCGAGCAGGGAGGGACCCCCATCGCGTCGGCGCCCTCCTCCGCCTTGCGGCTGAACGCGCCGGACCCCACTCGCCCCAGCTGGATGGAGACCGCCGATCGCCTCCGACCCGATCCGCCGGACAGGCCCCAGCTCCGTTGGCGCCCACCGTTTATCGACGTTGATTCCCGGCACGGGTTGTCGACACTGCCGACCAGCGGGAACGTCCGGACCGGGCCGAGTGTCGACAGACCTTCGTTTTTCCGGCGCTCGTCGTTTGCGGCTCGTGTCAGCGTTCTTGCCTCGTAGACGACCGAGCTTCTGACCAGTAGGGACACGGCTACTTTGCACCTGGTGTCCGAGCTGGGAGCCCGGGGCCCACTCGTCGAGCCCTCGCCCAGCGACAGTCGGCGCGTATGCGGCGTCGTGCAGGCGCCGACCGCGCACCGGGGCATTGGGCGGGGCAGGGTAGAACAGTCGTGCGACATCCCACGAGTTCGCCGTGCCCTCGATTCCTCGACATGGAGCCTGGCCAAGCGTTGTCCCGTAAATGATCTACGACGTGTTCGCTGACCTGCTTGTTCCTTTGTCACCCGGCGAGGGCGAGGTTGTGCAGGCGGGCGATGCCGAGCATCGCGTGGTGGACGCCGTCACCTTTGAGGCGGCAGTCGCGAAGGATCTTCCAGGTCTTCATCCGGGCGAAGGCGTGCTCGACGCGGGCGCGGACCTTGCGGTGCGAGGCGTTGTGTTCCTCTTTCCATGCCTCGAGTTCACTCTGGCCGGGTTCGCGGCGGTGTGGGATGACCAGGCCGGTACCCCGGTAGCCGCCGTCCGCGATGACCGTGGCACGGCCGACGGCGGCCTTCGCACCGGACAGCTCCCACGCCTTGCAGTCGTTTCGGTTGCCGGGCAACGGGCGGCCGACCGCGACGATCAGCCGGGTGTCGGCGTCGATGACGACCTGGTGGTTGGTGGAGTACCGGTAGTTCTTCGACTGCTCGGCGACACTGTGGTCGCGGGTGGGGACCAGGGTGCCGTCGACGATCAGCACGGTGTCCTTGCGGAACCGCTTGCGTTGCTGGAGCGCGAGCGACGGCCCGAGGTGGTCGATGATGCGGTCGGCCGCGGACTTCGACACCCCGAACAGCGGCGCCAGTTGGCGCAGGGTCAGGTTGGTCCGCCAGTAGGCAGCGACCAGCAGGACGCGGTCCTCCAGCGGCAGACTCCACGGCCGGCCCTTGCGCACCGGATCCGCGCCCTCGCGCTGGAGCGCGGTGACCAGCTTGCCGAACTGCCGCGGGCTCAGCCCGCTGAACGGGGCTATCCAGGAGGGCTGCGACGCCGTGATCACACCAGACACGGCAAGATCATCTCACCCCTGACCAGCAGTTACGGGACAGGTCTCAGGCACCTCGTCACTCTCGGCCTGTGCGTCTGTGTAGGGATCATGATGGCCCTTCAGAAATCTCAAAGCCCCACCATGATCTATACGGATCCATCGCTCCCATCTGCCAGACCGACCTGCGGCAACGGGAGATGAAAGCCGGGTCTGGACCCGGACCGCATCAGAACGGCCCTGTTTTCCTGCCCATGTCCAGCGTCCAATAATGGGTCCACGGGCCGCCTTTCCAATAGCCGAAGCCAGCCTCGCGAATATCGTCTGGCGCATACCAGTCATCAAACAGGATGACATTGCGATGCCCCCAGCCCCACACCTCATCATCTTGCATCCAGAAGCGCACAACTTTCTCTGCGGTGTCGAACCCCGTGGCTACGTTTTCCCGTCGCCAGGTGCGGTACCCCGCCTGCTCCATCGGCTGTCCAGGATCCCCAACCAATATTCCGCCAGGGCCACGGTGCATGTTTTCATCGTCATTCACCCAATCCTTGTCCTGGCCAGTCAAGAATTCGCTGTGGGCGCGCGCTATCTGGGTCAGAACTGCCGAAAGCTTGAAGTCTGGCACCCCGGGCGGCATGACAGCGCCTGCGGAGTTCCCGCGGGGTGGGTACTTCTCCGGATGCGTACGTGCGTCTGTGACAAAGCGGCGCAGTTCTCTTTCCTCAATGGACATGACCGTGAGGATATAATCAGGGCGCCAAGGGCGAATGCCCCCGTTGCGTGGTGTCATCGCGATTCTTCTTCCATGCACAGGGTGTGCAGGTATGGCCTGGCTAGTTAGGTGCCGGCTTCAGCGACTGGGGCTAGACTGCTTCCTCACGGCCAGACCGCCAGTTACCACGACCACCTCGGTCGGCCCACACACGAATACGAATTTGCGGCTCGCGCCTAGATAAGATGATCTCTCTTACCGACACCATGGGCACGAACTACCGAGGCACAGGCACGTCGTACACCATCTTCCTTATTGGGTCCGCCCTACTGCTCGGCTATCTGCACCTTCGCCTGTCCCCGCGCTAACGAAGTCATCCAGCCGGACGCACCTCAGTCGCGGGAATGTGGTTTTGCCTCCTCGACGCCTCCCTCTTCCAGGACGTCACCGCCCCAGTACCTTCGCAAGCTTCGCCTTCGATCGCGGCCTCCTTCAGGCCTTTCGCGAGTTCCAGGAACTGCCTGCGGGTGGTGGGCCGTATGAGGTCGGACGCCGAGGTCGTGACGCAACGTCAGGAGCTCGTAACACGATCACGCGAGGGGCATATCCCGGTGCTGCGCGCCGCGACGGGTTTGGCACCATCGTGCAGATGAGCCATGTGAACGATCCTAGGAGTTCATCCGGAGGCGCCTGGGTTTTCGGTCTGGAGGAGATCTGCGCCGCTGACGCGGGCGAAGATGGCACGCCGCATCAGGTCGCTCCCGCCGATGAGCGCGGGATGGTCGGCCGGGGATCTTCAGTCGCTTGAGTGTGGTGCGAGGCTCTGGGGCGTGGCTGCCCATGAGGCGAGCAGGCGAAGGCCCGCTTCGGAGAGCGAGCCGGGTTCCGCCGCATAGATGGTGAGGGTGAGGCCGGGTTCGGCGGCCATCTCCAGGCCTTCGTAGGCGAGGGTGAGCTCACCGACTGCCGCGTGGTGGAAGCGTTTCGTACCGGTGCCGTGATGGCGGACGTTATGGGCTCCCCAACGGGTGCGGAAGGCGTCGCTGCGGGTGGACAGCTCGCCGACGAGGTCGTGCAGGTCCTTGTCGTGGGGGTTGCGGCCGGCCTCGGTGCGCAGGATGGCGACGGCGACGTCGGCAGCGAGATCCCAGTCGGGGTAGAAGCGGCGGGAGGCGGGGTCGAGGAACTGGAAGCGGGCCAGGTTCGCCTGGTTGTGCGGCGAGGCGTACACGTCGGCGTAGAAGGCGCGGGCGAGCTGGTTGGCAGCCAGGACGTCCATGCGGCCGTTGCGGACGAAGGCGGGTCCGGCGGTGATGGCGTCAAGGGTCCACTGCAGGCTGCGGTGCGGCTTCCACTGGTCCTTGGTACGCCGGCGGCGGGGCCGGGTGAGGGCGTCGGTGCCGTCGGCGGCCTGGGCCAGATGGAGCAGGTGGGCGCGTTCGGCGTCGTCGAGCCGGAGGGCGCGGGCGACGGCTTCGAGGACGGCCGGTGAGACGCCGGCGAGGTTGCCGCGCTCCAGCTTGGCGTAGTACTCGACGCTGACGTCGGCGAGCGCCGCGACCTCGCTCCTGCGCAGGCCCGGGACGCGTCGGCGGGGTCCGGCGGGCAGCCCCGCCTGCTCAGGGGTGATCTTCGCGCGCCGCGAGGTGAGAAACTCGCGGACCTCTTCCTGGTTGTCCACCCTCCGACCGTACGTCCGGCACGCCATGGGAGGGATGTACTGCCGGTACACCCCTTGTCAGTGACTCGCTGCACGCGCGAAGTACGGGTTACCTGGATGACGTGGTGCTTTCCGCCCGGCCGTTTCGGTGGACGGCTCCACCGACCCCGTACCCCACAGCGGCCGGCACGCCCGGTACCGCATCCCCCGGCACGCGAAGGAGCCCCCCTCATGCGCGGCGCAGTGGTCCACGTCCCCGGCGACGTCCGCTTCGAGACCGTTGAGGATCCGAAGATCCTCCACCCCACCGATGCGGTCATCCGTACGGCCGTCACATGTGTCTGTGGCTCCGACCTGTGGCCGTATCGCGGTGCGGAGCCGATCGGCGACCCGCACCCGATGGGGCACGAGTACGTCGGTTTCGTGGAAGAGGCCGGCTCCGAAGTCACCTCGCTCCGCCCGGGCCGGTTCGTCGTCGGCTCCTTCGCCACATCCGACAACACCTGCGCGAACTGCAAAAACGGGTTCCTGTCGAACTGCCTGCACCGCGAGTTCATGTCCACCTGCCAGACCGAATACGTGCGCATCCCCAACGCCCAGGGCACCCTGGTCGCCACCGACGAGGTGCCCGGCGAGGAGTTCTGGCCCGGTCTGCCGGCCGTCTCCGACGTCATGGGCACCGGCTGGTGGGCCGCCGACGCCGCCGAGCCGTCAAGACCCTCCTCAAGCCCTGACCCGCCCACCGCACAAGGAGCGATCATGCAGATCACCCGCAGCTCGATCGACACGGTCAAGGGCCCGGCCGACTGGTTCACCGGCGACGTCTACATCGACGCCGTCGCCGCAGCCTCGGCCCCGTCCCGGGTCACCGCGTCCCTGGTGCACTTCATGCCCGGCGCCCGTACCCACTGGCACCGTCACCCGCTGGGCCAGACCGTCTTCGTCACCGAGGGCGTCGGTCTGTGCCAGCGCCGGGGCGGGCCGGTGGAGGTCATCCGGCCCGGTGACCGCGTGCTGTTCGAGGCCGACGAGGAGCACTGGCACGGCGCCGCACCGAACCGGCTGATGGTCCACCTGGCCGTCAACGAGGGCGACGACGACCACGCCGTCGTGCACTGGCTGAACCCCGTCACCGACGAGGAGTACCACGCCGCCCCGGCCACCGGCTGAACCCGGACAAGGTCTTCGCCCTCACCACGCCCTTCTACCAGGGCGCCGGGGGCTGCAAGGCCATGGACAGGCGCCGCTCCGTCAAGCCCCCGTCCTCTGAACCACCTCGCCCTTTCCCCGGGTGGCCCTGGAAGAGGGCCCCCGCCCACGTCGTTCTTGAGGAGAACCATCGTGACCACCTTCGCCCTCGTAGGCGCCGGTCCCGGTCTTGGTCTGGCCGCGGCCCGCCGCTTCGGTGCCGCCGGCCACCGTGTCGCCCTCATCTCACGCAGTGCCCAGCACCAGGACACCCTGGCGGCCGAACTGGCCCGGGAGAACATCCACGCCCGCGGCTTCTCCGCCGACGTCCTCGACCCCGCCTCCCTCACCGCGGCTCTGGGCGAAGCCGCCGACTCGCTGGGGCCCGTCGAGGTCCTCCAGTTCAGCCCGGTGCCCCGCGGCGATTTCATGAAGCCGGTTCTGGACACCACCGCCGCCGACCTGGACGACCCGCTGGCCTTCTCCGTCAAGGGTCCGGTGACCTGCGTGAACGCCGTCCTGCCCGGCATGCGGGCCCTGGGCCGGGGCACGCTGCTGTTCGTCAACGGCGGCAGCGCTGTACGCCCCCACCCCGAGCGGGCCGGCACCTCGATCGCGTTCGCCGCCGAGAGCGCCTACGCGGCGATGCTCCACGACGCCCTCGCCGGCGAGAACATCCACGCCGCCCAGCTGATCATCCCCGGCGCGATCAGGCCGGATGCCGAATACTCCAGCCCCGATGCCCTGGCCGAGCGCCTGTACGCGATCCACGTCGAGCGCGACGCGTTTCGGCACTACGCCGAGCCCATGCCCACATGACGGCCCCCGGGACCCTCTTCATGAACGCCGCAGTCCGTCGCGGCCTGGTCCGTGTCGCTCCAGCAGCCGCTCTGCTGCTGGCCGGGACCGCCTGCTCCAGCGACTCGCAAGGAACCCCACCGCCCTCCACGTCGTCCGCTTCCCCAGGACAGCAGGAGACGACGGCACCCACCGCGCTGTCCACCACACCAGCCGCCTCGTCGTCCGTCTCCGGCAGGAGCACCGCCATGGACATCCGCCTCACCGTCGACGGTGGCCCGGTCGCCGCCGGACTCAACGACAGCGCGACCGCCCGCGACTTCGCGGCTCTCCTCCCGCTCACCTTGGACCTGAAGGACTTCCACCAGGCCGAGAAGATCGTCGATCTCCCTCGCCGGCTGTCCGCCTCCGGTGCCCCCGAGGGAGCCGCTCCGAAGGCTGGTGACCTCGGCTACTACGCGCCCTGGGGCCAGCTGGTCCTCTACTACCGCGATGTCCCCTACGCCGACGGCATCGTCATCCTCGGCCACCTCGCCGACGACCGTGACACCGACCGACTGGCCACCGCCTCCAAGGTGACCATCGAAACCGCCCGCTGACCGGACCGTACCGCCGCTGCCCCGCCCCGGACTCCTCCCTCGGACTGACCGGACCGGCCCCGGCCGGCGCCGTCTCCGCCACCCTCACCCTCCTGCCGCTGATCGTCCTTGCCCTCAGCGGCACCCGTAACCGGACGCGGATCGTGGCCCAGCGCAGTACACCGATCCCCGTACACGACGACACCACCGCACCGGCGCCCTCAAAGCACTGACCCACCTCTGGGCCCTTCGCCCACGGCCCGCCCCTCGATGGGAGAACAGGCATGAACGTCACCTACGACTTCCACGGAAAGACCGCCTTTGTCACCGGTGCCGGCTCCGGCATCGGCCGCGCCACCGCGCTGGCCTTCGCCCGCGCGGGCGCGCAGGTCGCCCTCGTCGACCTGTCCGCGGGCGGTCTGCGCGAGACCGCCCGCCTCATCGAGTCCGAGGGCGGTCAGGCCCTTCCCCTGACCTGCGACGTCACCAGCGAAGAAGACGTACAGGCGGCCGTCGGCCGGACCGTCGAGCACTTCGGGCGTCTGGACGCCGCGTTCAACAACGCCGGCGTCGAACAGCCCGTACAGTCCGCCGCCGACACCGCCAAGGACGACTGGGACCGCATCCTCGGCGTCAGCCTCACCGGCGCGTTCCTGTGCACCCGCGCCCAGATCCGGCAGATGCTCCAGCAGGACGGCGGAGGCGCCGTCGTCAACGTCTCCTCCGGCGCCGGCGTCAAGGGCTTCAAGGGCCAGGCCGCCTACGCCGCCGCCAAACACGGGGTCATCGGCTTCACCCGCTCCGCCGCCCTCGACCACGCCGCCGCCGGCATCCGCATCAACGCCATCTGCCCCGGCATCATCGACACCGAGATGATCCGCCGCTTCGGCGACACCCGCCCAGGGGGCCGCGAAGGACTCGTCGCCGACGAACCCGTCGGCCGCCTCGGCAAACCGGAAGAGATCGCCTCCGCCGTGCTGTGGCTGTGCTCCGACGACGCCGCCTTCACCACCGGCACCGCCCTCGTCGTCGACGGCGGCCAGACCACCTGACCCCCTGACCCCCTCAATCCTTTCCTGAAGATCTCCGATGAACCCCACGTACAACTTCACCGGCCAGGTCGCCTTCGTCACCGGCGCCAGTTCCGGCACGGGGCCGGCTGCGGCCCGGGCCTTCGCCGCCTCCGGCGCCGCAGTCGCCCTCGCCGACATCGACGAAGTGACCGTGACCCGGGTCGCCCGGCAGCTCAAGGACGAGGGTCACCAAGTCCTGGACCTGGTCTGCGACGTCACCGACGAGGACCGGGTTGCCGCTGCCGTCGACCGCACGGCGGACGCCCTCGGCCGCCCGGACATGGCCTACAACAACGCCGGCATCATGCCTCAGCCCACCGACGCCGCCGACGCCGACGACGCCGCCGACGAGAGCGCCGCCCAGTTCGACCGCGTCAACGCCATCGACCTGCGCGGCATCTGGGCGAGCATGAAGCACGAACTGCGCCACATGCGAACCCAGGGCAGCGGCGCCATGGTCAACTGCTCCTCCCTCGGCGGCCTCGTCGGCAACCCCGGCCGCGCCGCCTACCACGGCGACCGTCCGCACCGCACGACGGCGCAGCTCAAGCGGGTAGGGGGAAGGACGTGCCATGACGCGGCTCCACCGAACTCAGAGCACTCCGGAGTCCCTACCGGACCCGGAACGGTTCAGTCCGAGCTGGGAGTCCGGGGCCGAGAAACGGCGGCCCGGGAGAACGGCCGCCGAACGGACCGGGGCGAGGGGGAGACCGGGGCGAGAGGGAGACCGGGGCGAGGGGGAGACCGGGGCGAGGGGGAGACCGGGGCGAGGGGGCGTCTGCCGGCGGGGGCGTCCCCCGGTCACGGTGTTTCGGGCCGGGGCGGCCCGTCGGTCCGCCTCTCGTCTCCCCGGATGATGCTGATCATGCCGTTGGGCTCGAGGTGGGCACGGGTGACGTCCGACGGGTCGCTCACGCCGTGCAGGCGCAGCTGCGCCATGACCTCCTCCTCGGTCATGAGCTCCCGGCGCATGGCCCGGTGGCTGAACCGTCCGTCCTCGATCAGGGGCCGGGGCCGGGCCTTGATGACACCGGCGAGGCGGGGCATCCGGTAGGCGAGGGCGTCGATCACCAGGCTCCAGAAGATGATCGTGACCGCCACCAGCAGGCCGTCGGGAAGGGCGCTGCTGTGACCCACCAGGCTCGGGCCCACGGCCTGGGCCACCAGCACGACCAGGAGGATGTCGCTGACGCCCAGCCCGCCGGACTCGCGCCGGCCGATGACGCGCATGACGGCCAGCAGCACCAGGAAGGTGACCGTGCCCCGCAGGAAGAGTTCCAGGGGCGGCACGCTGAAGACGAAGAGAGCGTTCCAGTCGGGCATGCCCCACGGTAGGGCCGTTCTTCGGAAGGGATGCCCGATCCGCTCCCGGGCGTCCTCCGTTCGGCCCACGGAGTCGCGGCCCGGCCGCCGCCGGGGCGCGCGGGCATCGGAGAGGGCGGCACCCCCGCACGGGTGCCGCCCTCTCTTTCGTGATCCGGAGCCGTTGCCGATCGGTGAGGGTGGTCGGGTGACAGACAACGGCTCCGGGGCTTGTGGGCCCGCTTCGCCCCGGAGGGGTCAGCGGTGGTCGCTGCCCTTCGAGGTGACCGCCGCGCGGCCGGCCTCCAGGCGGGCGACCGGGATGCGGAACGGGGAGCAGGAGACGTAGTCCAGGCCCACCTCGTGGAAGAAGTGGACGGACTCCGGGTCGCCGCCGTGCTCGCCGCAGACGCCGAGCTTGAGGTCGGGGCGGGTGGCGCGGCCGGCCTCGGCGGCGAGCTTCACCAGGGAGCCGACGCCGTCCCGGTCGATGGTCTCGAACGGGGAGACGCCGAAGATGCCCTTCTCCAGGTACGCGGTGAAGAAGCTGGCCTCCACGTCGTCCCGGCTGAAGCCCCACACCGTCTGGGTGAGGTCGTTCGTGCCGAAGGAGAAGAACTCTGCGGCCTCCGCGATCTGGCCGGCGGTCAGCGCTGCGCGCGGCAGCTCGATCATCGTGCCGATGGCGAGCTTCAGCCTGGTGCCGGTGGCCTCCTCGACCTCCGCGATGACCTGGTCGGCCTCCTCCCGGACGATCTCCAGCTCCTGGACCGTGCCGACCAGCGGGATCATGATCTCCGCGCGCGGGTCGCCCTTGGCGGCCTTGCGCGCGGCCGCCGCCTCGGCGATGGCCCGTACCTGCATGGTGAACAGGCCGGGGATGACCAGGCCGAGCCGGACGCCGCGCAGGCCCAGCATCGGGTTCTGCTCGTGCAGCCGGTGGACGGCCTGGAGGAGGCGCAGGTCGTTCTCGTGCGGCTCCTGGCGGGACTCGGCGAGGGCCACGCGGACCGACAGTTCGGTGATGTCGGGCAGGAACTCGTGCAGCGGCGGGTCGAGGAGGCGGACGGTGACCGGGAGGCCGTCCATGCCCTCGAACAGCTCGACGAAGTCCTTCTTCTGCAGCGGCAGCAGCGCCTTGAGGGACTCCTCGCGCTCGTCCTGGGTGTCGGCCAGGATCAGCCGCTCCACCAGTTCGCGCCGGTCGCCGAGGAACATGTGCTCGGTGCGGCACAGGCCGATGCCCTGGGCGCCGAAGCGGCGGGCGCGCAGCGCGTCCTCGGCGTTGTCGGCGTTGGCGCGTACGCGCAGCCGGCGCTTGCGGTCGGCGAAGGCCATCATCCGGTGGACGGCCTCGACGAGCTCGTCGGCGTCGTCGGCGCCCGGGTGCATGCGGCCCTCGAAGTACTCCACGACCGGCGACGGCACGACCGGGACCTCACCGAGGTAGACCTTGCCGGTCGAGCCGTCGATGGAGATCAGGTCGCCCTCCTCGACGACGTGCCCGCCCGGGACGGTCATCCGGCGGCGCTTGGTGTCGACCTCGAGCTCCTCGGCGCCGCAGACACAGGTCTTGCCCATGCCGCGGGCGACGACGGCGGCGTGCGAGGTCTTGCCGCCGCGGGAGGTGAGGATGCCCTCGGCGGCGATCATGCCGTCCAGGTCGTCGGGGTTGGTCTCGCGGCGGACCAGGATGACCTTCTCGCCGGAGCGGGACCACTTGACGGCCGTGTACGAGTCGAAGACCGCCTTGCCGACCGCCGCGCCCGGCGAGGCCGCGATGCCGCGCCCCACCTTCTCGACCTTCGTGTTCTCGTCGAAGCGCGGGAACATCAGCTGGGCGAGCTGGGCGCCGGTGACGCGGATGAGCGCCTCGGCCTCGTCGATCAGCCCCTGGTCGACGAGCTGGGTGGCGATGCGGAAGGCCGCGCCCGCGGTGCGCTTGCCGACGCGGGTCTGGAGCATCCACAGCTGGCCGCGCTCGATGGTGAACTCGATGTCGCAGAGATCCTTGTAGTGGTTCTCCAGCGTCTCCATGATCTGCATCAGCTGGTCGTACGACTTCTTGTCGATCTGCTCCAGCTCCGCGAGCGGCACGGTGTTGCGGATGCCCGCGACCACGTCCTCGCCCTGGGCGTTCTGCAAGTAGTCGCCGTAGACGCCCTGGTGGCCGGAGGCCGGGTCGCGGGTGAAGGCGACGCCGGTGCCGGAGTCGCGGCCGAGGTTGCCGAAGACCATGGAGCAGACGTTGACGGCCGTCCCCAGGTCGTGCGGGATGCGCTCCTGGCGGCGGTAGAGCTTGGCCCGGTCGGTGTTCCAGGAGTCGAAGACCGCGTGGATGGCGAGGTCCATCTGCTCGCGCGGATTCTGTGGGAAGTCCCGGCCGGCCTCGGTCCTGACGATCTTCTTGAACTTGGTGACCAGCTTCTTGAGGTCGGCGGCCTCCAGCTCGGTGTCGACCGTGACCTTCTTGGCGGCCTTCGCCGCCTCCAGCGCGTCCTCGAACAGCTCGCCGTCGACGCCGAGGACGGTCTTGCCGAACATCTGGATGAGGCGCCGGTAGGAGTCCCAGGCGAAGCGGTCGTCGCCGGACTGCCTGGCGAGTCCCTGCACCGACTTGTCGGACAGGCCGATGTTCAGGACGGTGTCCATCATGCCCGGCATGGAGAACTTGGCTCCGGAGCGGACCGACACGAGGAGGGGGTTGTCGGGCTGGCCGAGCTTCTTGCCCACCGCGGCTTCGAGGGCGTCGAGGTGCGCACTCACCTCGTCACGCAGTGCCGCCGGCTCCGCGCCGCTCTCCAGGTAGACCTTGCAGGCCTCCGTGGTGATGGTGAAACCGGGAGGGACGGGAAGACCCAGATTGGTCATCTCGGCGAGGTTCGCACCCTTGCCTCCGAGAAGGTCCTTGAGGTCCTTGTTGCCCTCGGTGAAGCCGTAGACGAACTTCACTCCCTCAACACTGCGACCCTGCTGGCCTACGTGGGGATCTTTGTTTTCCGACACGGGTCTCGACTCCTCGAGGACGCGGTGGCTGCCCTGACGGGCAGGAACATACCCAGATCAAAGGCATCTGGGTACGTCCACACGTGCGTCATGCGCCTGCGACCACTCCGCCGCCACGGGATCGAAAGTCGAAGCGCGGCAAGCCCTCACAGCCGCGCGTGTTCACTTCTTGAACGCATCGACTCCGGATTGAGCGATCCGAGTGCTCATGTGAGCGGTAATCGGCACGTCTGATTTCGCTCGATGAACGATCAAGGGGTGGCACCGAGTGCCATCCTTTGAGAAGTGCAATCGCTCGCGATTCGCTCATCTGAGCGCAACCCTTATCAGGGGTGGCGAGAATCACGCTGCCACAGTCGCCGGGATTTCACCATGCGGACGTATCCCGTACGCCTCTCCCGGCGGCCGCTCGGGCGGCCGTGCAGGCACCTCGCCGAGGCTCCGCGGACGGCGCCCCCCGGGCCTTTGCCCCCTGTTTGCCGAACGTACCTCCGCCGTGCTGAACACCCCGGTCGGCACGCCCGTACGGAACTACGGCGGATCCGGACCCCCACGCCGGGTCCGCCACCTCACCGGGTTTTGCACGGAAGGACCTCCGGGTGCCTGTCTTCACACGCCTGCGCCGACCGACACGGACGACCGAGGGGAACCGACAGGAGGAAGAGCACCCGCACCCGGCGGAAGGAACTGAGGAGGCTGAAAAGACGGAGGGCACGGAGGGCACGGAGGGCACGGAGGAACAGCGCGGGGAAGCGACCTCGAAGAAGCTCCCCCTCCACGCCCCGCATGCTCTGCACGCCCTGCACGCCCGCCTGCACGCCCGCTACGCCCGCCTGCGCGACCGGCACCCCCGTGCCGCGCGTGCCGCCCGCTGGACCCTGCACGGACTCGCCGCCGCGCTGATCGTCGGCGCGCTCCTGCTGCCGAACACCGCCGGCGCCCTGCGCCCCAGCCGGTTCACCCGGATTCCGGCCGAGGCGATCATCGGGGCCGTACTGCTGCTCGCCCTGCCGCGCCGGCCGCGGATCGTCGCGGCCGCGCTGTACGGGGCCGGCGTCGCCGCGGTGACCGTTCTGAACCTGCTGGACATCGGGTTCAACGAGTATCTGGGCCGGGGCTTCAACGTGGTGCTCGACTGGGGGCTGCTCGACGACGCGCAGGCGTACGTCGAGGACTCGATGGGCGCCACGACCGCCACGGCCGCCGCCGTCGGCGCGGTCGGCCTCACCCTGCTCCTGGTGGTCGTGATGGCGCTCGCCGCGGTCCGGCTGAGCGGTCTGCTGGCCCGGCACCGTACGCGGGCCACCCGGGGCGCGCTCGTCGCGGGCACGGTGTGGATCACCTGTGCCGCTTTCGGCCTGCAGATATCCGGTGTGCCGGTCGCCTCCGACCAGGTCGCGGGGGTGCTGAAGGTGCAGAGCAAGCGCGTGCGGGACACGCTGCGCGACGAGGCGGCGTTCGAGAGGGTGGCGCGCTCGGACCCCTTCGCGGCCACTCCCCCCGACCAGCTCCTGCCCGGCCTGCGCGGCAAGGACGTCCTCATCACCTTCATCGAGAGCTACGGCCGGACCGCCCTGGAGGACCCGGTGATCGCACCCGGCGTCACCGGCGTGCTGGACGCCGGCACCGGGTCGCTCGCGAAGGCGGGGTTCGGGGCGCGCAGCGGCTGGCTGACGTCGGCGACGTTCGGCGGCAGCAGCTGGCTCGGGCACTCGACGGCGCTGTCCGGCCTGTGGATCGACAACCAGCAGCGCTACCGCACCGCCACCGCGAGCGAGCGCCTCACGCTCACCAAGGCGTTCGGGAAGTCCGGTGCCTGGGACACCGTCGGCGTCATGCCGGGTGTCCAGAAGGGCTGGCCCGAGGCGAAGTGGTTCGGCCTCGACAAGGTCTACAACGCCTTCCGGCTGGGCTACCGGGGCCCGAAGTTCAGCTGGTCGACCATGCCGGACCAGTACGCGCTCGAGGCCTTCCAGCGCCTGGAGCACGGCAGGGAACGCGCCGAGGGCAGGAACCTGATGGCGGAGATCATCCTGACCTCCAGCCACCAGCCCTGGGCGCCGCTGCCCGAGATGGTCGACTGGGACGAGCTCGGCGACGGCTCCGTCTTCGGGCCCATCCAGAAGGCCGGCGAGGAACCCGGCGCCCTCATGGCGGACACCACCAAGGCCCGCCAGGAGTACGGCAAGTCGGTCGAGTACTCGGTGACCTCACTGATCCAGTGGATGGAGCGCTACGGCACCGGGGACACCGTCCTCGTCTTCCTCGGCGACCACCAGCCCCTCTCCCGGGTCAGCGGCCTGCGCGCGAGCCGGGACGTGCCGGTGACGATCGTCGCCAAGGACCCGGAAGTGCTGGACAAGGTCGCCGACTGGAACTGGACGGAGGGGCTCGGGCCGGACCAGGACGCACCCGTATGGCGCATGGACACGTTCCGGGACCGCTTCCTGAAGGCGTACGGCTCCGTCCCGCACCCCGCCGGAGGCTGAAACCCGGGGCCGGGCCCGCTCAGCCGCCCGAGGTGTCCAGTTCGGCGTCCTCGCCGACGCCCGCGCACTCGTACGGGTCCTTCAGCCAGCCGTCCGGCAGCGCCACCCGGTTGTTGCCGGACGTGCGGCCGCGGGGGCCGTCCGCGCCGGCCGGCCAGGGCTGGTCCAGGTCCAGCTCGTCCAGGCCGGCCCGCAGGGCCTCCAGGGAGGACGTGACCGCGAGCCGCCTCCGCATCTCGGAGCCGACCGCGAAGCCCTTCAGGTACCAGGCGACGTGCTTGCGGAAGTCGATCACCCCGCGGGCCTCGTCGCCGATCCACTCGCCGAGCAGGGTGGCGTGCCGGACCATGACGTCGGCGACCTCGCGCAGCGTGGGCCGGTACAGGTCGCGGCGGCCCTCGAAGGACGCGACCAGGTCGGCGAACAGCCACGGCCGCCCCAGGCAGCCGCGTCCCACCACGACCCCGTCACAGCCGGTCTCGCGCACCATCCGCAGGGCGTCGTCGGCGGACCAGATGTCACCGTTGCCGAGCACGGGGATCTCCGGCACATGCTCCTTGAGCCGGGCGATGGCCTCCCAGTCGGCGGTGCCGCCGTAGTGCTGGGCGGTGGTGCGGCCGTGCAGGGCGACGGCGCTCACGCCCTCCTCGACGGCGATGCGGCCGGCGTCCAGGTAGGTCAGGTGGTCGTCGTCGATGCCCTTGCGCATCTTGATCGTGACCGGCAGGTCCCCGGCTCCGGCGACCGCCTCGCGCAGGATGGAACGCAGCAGGTTCCGCTTGTAGGGCAGGGCCGAGCCGCCGCCCTTGCGGGTCACCTTCGGTACCGGGCAGCCGAAGTTGAGGTCGATGTGGTCGGCGAGGTCCTCCTCGACGATCATGCGGACGGCCTTGCCGACGGTCACCGGGTCGACGCCGTACAGCTGGATCGAGCGCGGGGTCTCGCTCGCGTCGAACGTGATCAGCTGCATGGTCTTCTCGTTGCGTTCGACCAGCGCCCGGGTGGTGATCATCTCGCTGACGAACAGCCCCTTGCCCCCGCTGAATTCTCGGCACAGGGTACGGAAGGGTGCGTTGGTGATCCCGGCCATGGGCGCCAGCACGACGGGCGGCCGGACCGCGTACGGGCCGATCGCCAGGTCGCGTGCGTCCGGGGCCGGGTTCAGGGTGGAGGGGAGCGTGGGCATTCCCCCATTGTCCCGCATCCCGAGCACTGCCCGGGGTGCCGCCCAGGAGCCCCGGGCAGCATCGTGTAACGGCCATTAGTTAACCGCACTATCGAACCGCGCGTACGATGGGAGCCATGCCCGAGCTCAATCCGCGCCGACGTCTCCTCGTGCTCGCGATCTGCTGCATGAGCCTGCTCCTCGTGAGCCTGGACAACACGGTCCTGAACGTCGCCCTGCCGTCGCTCCAGAGAGACCTGGACGCCGACACCTCGGGTCTGCAGTGGACCATCGACGCGTACACGCTCGTCCTGGCGTCCTTCCTGATGCTCGCCGGCTCCACCGCGGACCGGATCGGCCGCAGACGGGTCTTCCTGGCCGGCCTGGTCGTCTTCACCCTCGGCTCGCTGCTGTGCTCGCTCGCCCCGAAGCTGGACGCGCTGGTCGCCTTCCGCATGGTGCAGGCGGTGGGCGGTTCGATGCTCAACCCGGTCGCCATGTCGATCATCACCAACACCTTCACCGACCCGCGCGAACGCGCCCGCGCGATCGGCGCGTGGGGCGCGGTCGTCGGCCTCTCGATGGCGGCGGGGCCACTGATCGGGGGCCTGCTGGTGGACTCCGTCGGCTGGCGCTCCATCTTCTGGATCAACCTGCCGGTGGGCCTCGCCGCCCTGGTCCTCACCCTGCGCTTCGTCCCGGAGTCCCGGGCCCCGAAGGCCCGCCGCGCCGACCCGGTGGGCCAGCTGCTGGTCATCGTCCTGTTCGGCTCGCTGACGTACGCGATCATCGAGGCGCCGCACGCGCCGCTCTCCACCACGGCCCCCTTCGCCGCCGTCGCGCTCGCGTCCCTGACCGCCCTGCTGGTCTACGAGTCCCGGCGCCACGAACCCCTCATCGACCTGCGCTTCTTCCGCTCGGCGCCGTTCAGCGGGGCCACGGTGATCGCGGTGAGCGCGTTCGCCGCGCTCGGCGGGTTCCTGTTCCTGTCGACGCTCTACCTGCAGAACGTACGGGGTCTGGGCGCCCTGGAGGCCGGGCTGTGGATGCTCCCCATGGCCCTCCCGACGTTCCTGTGCGCCCCGCTCTCCGGCCGGCTGGTCGGCAGCCGGGGACCACGGCTGCCGCTGCTGATCGCGGGCGGCGCGATGACGGCGGCCGGGCTCCTCTTCGCCCTCTTCGAGGCCGAGACGTCCGACGTCACGATGGCCGCCGGGTACGTCCTGTTCGGCATCGGCTTCGGCTTCGTCAACGCGCCCATCACCAACACCGCCGTCTCCGGCATGCCCCGCGCCCAGGCCGGGGTGGCCTCGGCGGTGGCCTCCACCAGCCGGCAGCTGGGCCAGGCGCTCGGCGTCGCGGTGATCGGCGCGGTGCTGGCCGCCGGGGTGGGCTCCTCGTCGTACGCGGAAAGCTTCGTGGCGGCCTCGCGGCCCGGCTGGTGGATCCTCACCGCGTGCGGACTCGCGGTACTGGTGGTGGGCGCGGCGACCTCGGGCCCCTGGGCCCGCGCGACCGCACGGCGGACGGCCGAGCGGCTGGAGTCGAGGGAGATCCGCGAGGCGGCCGGAGCGGACGCGTAACCACACGCGACGTTCGGGCACGACGTCCCCCGCCCTCTCCCGTACGGGCCGGTCCTCCACCGAATTCACCTGCGCCGAGCCCCCGTTGATGTCGCTCTTGCTGCACACTCTGCGTCATGACCCAGATCGACACGAGCAAAGTCAGCCGCTGGGACCAGCACGGGCGGGAGCACATCGTACGGGTCCGGCGCACCGGTGTGCAGCGCACGATCAGCTGCGAGACCTGCGACTGGCGCATACGCGCCCAGTTCCTGCCCTGGCTGAAGGCACAGGAACATCTGGCCGAGGCCCACCAGGCGACGGTGGATCCCGCGGGAACGTGAACCGCCCCGGGCGGCGCGGGAAGCGCCGCCCGGGGCGGTTCAGGGAAGCCGACGGCTCACGGAGGTTACGGCGTCAGCAGCCGACCAGGCGGCTCGCCAGGTAGCCCTCGATCTGGTCGAGGGAGATCCGCTCCTGCTTCATGGTGTCGCGCTCGCGCACCGTCACCGCGTTGTCCTCGAGCGTGTCGAAGTCGACCGTGACGCAGAACGGCGTACCGATCTCGTCCTGGCGGCGGTAGCGGCGGCCGATGGCGCCGGCGTCGTCGAACTCGATGTTCCAGTTCTGCCGCAGCGCCTGGGCGAGGCCCTTGGCCTTCGGCGACAGCTCCGGGTTGCGGGAGAGCGGGAGCACCGCGACCTTCACCGGGGCCAGGCGCGGGTCGAGGCGCAGCACGGTGCGCTTCTCCAGCTTGCCCTTGGCGTTGGGCGCCTCGTCCTCGATGTACGCGTCGAGCAGGAAGGCGAGCATCGCCCGGCCGACACCGGCCGCCGGCTCGATGACGTACGGCGTCCAGCGCTCGCCGGCCTCCTGGTCGAAGTAGGAGAGGTCCTGGCCGGAGGCCTTGGAGTGGGCGCCGAGGTCGTAGTCGGTGCGGTTGGCGACGCCCTCGAGCTCGCCCCACTCACTGCCGCCGAACTGGAAGCGGTACTCGATGTCGGCGGTGCGCTTGGAGTAGTGGGAGAGCTTCTCCTTCGGGTGCTCGTACCACCGCATGTTCTCCTCGCGCATGCCGAGGCCGGTGTACCAGTTCCAGCGCTGCTGCATCCAGTACTCCTGCCACGTCTCGTCCTCGCCCGGCTTGACGAAGAACTCCATCTCCATCTGCTCGAACTCGCGGGTCCGGAAGATGAAGTTGCCGGGCGTGATCTCGTTGCGGAAGGACTTGCCCATCTGGGCGATGCCGAAGGGCGGCTTGCGGCGCGAAGTGGTCTGCACCTGGCCGAAGTTGGTGAAGATGCCCTGGGCGGTCTCGGGACGCAGGTAGGCGACGGAGCCGGAGTCCTGCGTGGGGCCGAGGTGGGTGGAGAGCAGGCCCGAGAACTGCTTGGGCTCGGTGAACTGGCCCTTGTTCCCGCAGTTGGGGCAGTTGATGTCGGCGAGACCGTTCTCCGGAGCGCGGCCCTTCTTCTCCTCGTACGCCTCTTCCAGGTGGTCCGCGCGGAACCGCTTGTGACAGGCGGTGCATTCGGTGAGCGGGTCCGAGAAGGTGGCGACGTGACCGGAGGCGACCCACACCTCGGGGGCCAGGATCACCGACGAGTCGATACCCACGACGTCCTCACGGGACGTCACCATGTAGCGCCACCACTGGCGCTTGAGGTTCTCCTTGAGCTCGACACCCAGCGGCCCGTAGTCCCAGGCGGCACGCTGACCGCCATAGATCTCACTGCAGGGGAATACGAAGCCTCGGCGCTTGCTCAGGCTGACGATGGTGTCGATCTTGTCGGCGGCCACGGTGCTCTCTTCATTACGACGGGCGACGAAGCGAGATTGCTTCCAGCGAAGCACTCAGGCTACCGGCGGGGCCCGCCCCCCGACCAATTCGGGGGCGGGCCCCGCCGTGCTCGACGCCTCATACCCACTTTGTTGACAACGGTTTCCATATTTGTTGAAAATGGGAGTCATGAACGTACGACGACGCCTCATACCCGCGGCAGCGGCGACCGCGGTCACCGCGCTGGCCCTGGGCACGCTGTCCGCCTGCTCCTCCGACAGCGCCGCCGCGGGCGACACCGGGAAGTTCGACGTCGTCGCCTCCTTCTACCCGATGGCGTTCCTCGCCGAGCAGATCGGCGGCGACCATGTGAACGTCACGAGCCTGACCCAGCCCGGCCAGGAGCCGCACGACCTGGAGATCAGCGCCAAGCAGACCGCGCAGCTCGAGGAGACCGACGCGGCGCTCTACCTCAAGGGCCTGCAGCCCACCGTCGACGAGGCCATCGGCCAGTCCGGTGTGAAGACGAAGATCGACGCGGCCACCCTGACCACCCTGGAGACGCACGGCACCGAGGCCGGGGCGCACGAGGACGAGCACGGTCACGAGGACGAGCACGGTCACACGGACGAGCACGCGGACGAGCACACGGACGAGGCCGAGGGCGGGCACGAAGGCCACAGCCACGAGACCGAGGGCGGCAAGGACCCCCACGTCTGGCTCGACCCGGTCAAGTACGCCGAGGTCGCCGGGGGCGTCGGCAAGGCCTTCGAGAAGGCCGACCCCGACCACGCCGCCGACTACAAGAAGAACACCGAGGCCCTGGTCGGCAAGCTGAACGAGCTGGACACCACGTTCGAGGCGGGCCTCGAGGACCGGAAGTCCGACGTCTTCATCACCACCCACTCCGCCTTCGGCTACCTCGCCGAGCGCTACGGCCTGACCGAGGAGGCCATCAACGGCCTCGACCCCGAGTCCGAGCCCAGCGCGGCCCGCGTGAAGGAGCTCGCCGAGACGGCCAAGGCCGACGGCGTGACCACCGTCTTCTACGAGACACTGGTGAGCGGCGACACCGCGAAGACGGTCGCGGGCGACGCCGGACTGAAGACGGACGTCCTCGACCCGCTCGAGGGCATCACCGACACGTCCCGGGGCGACGACTACTTCGAGGTCATGGAGTCCAACCTGAAGGCCCTGCGGACGGCTCTGGGAGCCGCATGACCGGCCGCCCGGCCGACCACCGACCGACCCACCGGAGGGCGGCAGCATGACGACGAGGACCGACCCCGTCATATCCCTGCGCGGCGTCCACGCCGAGCTGGGCTCGCGCCCCGTCCTGCGCGGCATCGACCTCACCGTGCGCCGCGGTGAGGTCGTCGCCCTGCTCGGCGCCAACGGCTCCGGCAAGTCGACGGCCGTGCGCAGCGTCATCGGCCAGGTGCCGGTCGCCGCCGGCGCGATCGAGCTGTTCGGCACCCCGCAGCGCCGGTTCCGCGACTGGGCGCGGGTGGGATACGTCCCGCAGCGCACCACGGCCGCGGGCGGCGTGCCCGCCACGCTCACCGAGGTGGTCTCCTCCGGCCGGCTCTCCCGCACCCGCTTCGGCGTGTTCCGGGGTGCCGACCGCGAGGCCGTACGGCACGCGCTGGACCTGGTCGGCATGGCGGACCGGGCGAAGGACTCCGTGGACGCGCTCTCCGGCGGCCAGCACCAGCGGGTGCTGATCGCCCGCGCGCTCGCCGCCGAACCCGAGCTGCTGATCCTGGACGAGCCGATGGCGGGTGTCGACCTGGCCAGCCAGGAGGTGCTCGCGACGATCCTGCGCCACCAGGTCGCCCGGGGCACCACCGTCCTGCTCGTCCTGCACGAGCTGGGCCCGCTGGAGCCGTTGATCGACCGGGCGGTCGTCCTGCGCGACGGCTGCGTGACGCACGACGGCCCGCCCCCGAAGGCGGTCGGCCAGCACGCCCTGCCCGGCCACGACCACGTACACCCGCACGCGGCGGGCGCCGAACCTATCCGCACGGGACTGCTGAGCTGATTGCCGATGGACCTCCTGAACTACGCCTTCATGCAGCGGGCCCTGCTGGCGGCCGTCCTGGTCGGCATCACCGCCCCCGCGGTCGGCATCTACCTCGTCCAGCGCCGTCAGGCCCTCATGGGCGACGGCATCGGGCACGTCGCGATGACCGGCGTCGGCCTCGGCTTCCTGCTCTCCTGGTCGCCGGTGTGGATGGCGACCCTGGTCTCCGTGGTCGGCGCCGTCCTGATGGAACTGATCCGCTGGTACGGCAAGGCCCGCGGCGACATCGCCCTCGCGATGCTGTTCTACGGCGGTATGGCGGGCGGCGTGATGTTCATCAACCTCGCCCCGACCGGCTCCAACGCGAATCTCACCTCGTACCTGTTCGGCTCCCTGTCGACGGTCTCCGAGTCCGACGTGACGGCGATCTGTCTGCTGGCCGCGTTCGTGGTGCTGGTCACCGTCGGTCTGCGCCGCCAGCTGTTCGCGGTCAGCCAGGACGAGGAGTTCGCGCGGGTCACGGGCCTGCCGGTGCGGTTCTTGAACCTGCTCACCGCGATCACGGCGGCGGTCACCGTCACCGTCGCGATGCGCGTGGTCGGCCTGCTCCTGGTGAGCGCGCTCATGGTCGTGCCCGTCGCCGCCGCCCAGGCGCTCAGCCGCAGCTTCGCCGCCACCTTCGCCATCGCCGTCGCGATCGGCGTGAGCGTGACCATCGGCGGCACGGTCACCTCGTACTACCAGGACGTGCCGCCCGGAGCGACGATCGTGCTGCTGACGATCGCCGCGTTCATCGCGCTGACCGTACTGGCCACACCGCTGGCCCGCCGACGCGCCCGTGCTCTGGCCGCCGCGCGGCCCGCCCCGGACCCCGCGGAGTGCGCCGTTCCGGCCGGCCGGAAGCCGCCCGGCGACGTCGGCGTCTGACCCGTCTCCGCCCGGCCTGGCACAATGGCCGCGGCAGGGCAGAGGCAGACGTGAGGAGGAGACCGGTGACCACCGCTGGACCGCCCGTGAAGGGCCGCGCCACCAGGCAGCGGGCCGCAGTGGCGGCTGCGCTCCAGGACGTCGACGAGTTCCGCAGCGCGCAGGAGCTGCACGACATGCTCAAGCACAAGGGCGACTCGGTCGGGCTCACCACGGTCTACCGCACCCTGCAGTCCCTCGCCGACGCCGGCGAGGTGGACGTCCTGCGCACCGCCGACGGCGAGTCCGTCTACCGCCGCTGCTCCACCGGCGACCATCACCACCACCTGGTCTGCCGCAACTGCGGCAAGGCGGTCGAGGTCGAGGGCCCGGCCGTGGAGACCTGGGCGGAGGCCATCGCCGCCGAGCACGGCTACGTCAACGTGGCCCACACCGTGGAGATCTTCGGCACGTGCGCGGAGTGCGCGGCGGCATCCAGCGGCACCTGAGATCCCGGACGCGCGAAGGGGCGCGGAGGTGATCTCCGCGCCCCTTCGCCGTACCCGCGTCTCCCCCTACTGTTCCTGCCTGCCCTCCATGGCGAGCAGTTCCTCGTTCGGGATCGCCCCGCCGAAGCGGCGGTCGCGGGAGGCGAATTCCAGACACGCGCGCCACAGGTCCCGGCGGTCGAAGTCCGGCCACAGGACGTCCTGGAAGACCATCTCGGCGTAGGCGCTCTGCCACAGCAGGTAGTTGGACGTACGCTGCTCGCCGCTCGGCCGCAGGAACAGGTCCACGTCCGGCATGTCCGGGTAGTACATGTAGTTCTGCAACGTCTTCTCGTTGACCTTCGCCGGGTCGAGACGCCCCGCCTTCACGTCCTCGGCCAGGGCCTGCGCCGCATCGGCGATCTCCGCCCGCCCGCCGTAGTTCATGCAGAAGTACAGGGTGAGCCGGTCGTTGTCCTTGGTCTGCTCCTGGGCGATCTGGAGTTCCTTGGCGACCGACTTCCACAGCTTGGGCATCCGGCCCACCCAGCGCACCCGCACACCCAGCTCGTCGAGCTCGTCACGGGACTTGCGGATGAAGTCGCGGTTGAAGTTCATCAGGAAGCGCACCTCGTCCGGCGAGCGCTTCCAGTTCTCGGTGGAGAAGGCGTACAGCGAGATGGCTCCGACACCCATCTCGATCCCGCCCTGGAGCACGTCCAGCACCCGCTCGGCGCCGACCTTGTGCCCCTCGGTGCGCGGCAGGCCCCGCTCCTTGGCCCAGCGGCCGTTGCCGTCCATCACGATCGCCACGTGCTTGGGGACCAGCTCGCCCGGGAACTTCGGAGGCCGCGCGCCGGAGGGGTGCGGTTCCGGCGTCCTGTACTCCCGGCGCTGACGCCCCAGGAACCCGCGTACGGCCATGTGCTTCTCGTCTCCTCGTACTGACGTGTCGTGCTGACGTGTCGTGCTTACTTCTCGACGTACCGCAGGGAGCGCAGCCCGCGCTCCAGGTGCCAGTGGAGGTACGCGGACACCAGCCCGCTCCCCTCCCGGACGTGCCGCGCCTCGGACGCGTCCGCCGTCTCCCAGTCTCCCGTGAGCAGCGCGCCGAGCAGTTCCAGGGCCTGCGGCGAGGGTACGACGCTGCCGGGCACCCGGCAGTCGGCGCAGACGGTCCCGCCGGAGGCGACCGAGAAGAACCGGTTCGGTCCGGGCATCCCGCACTTCGCGCAGTCGCCGAAGCTCGGGGCGTAACCGTTGACGGCGAGGGAGCGCAGCAGGAACGCGTCGAGGACGAGATGCGGTGCGTGCTCGCCGCGGGCGAGGGTCCGCAGGGCGCCGACGAGCAGCAGGTACTGCTGGACGGCCGGCTCGCCCTCGTGGTCGGTGAACCGCTCGGCGGTCTCCAGCATGGCCGTTCCGGCGGTGTAGCGGGCGTAGTCGGTGACGATCCCGCCGCCGTACGGCGCGATGGTCTCGCTCTGCGTGCACAGCGGGAGACCGCGCCCGATCAGCTCGCTCCCCTTGGAGAAGAACTGCACGTCCACATGGGAGAACGGTTCGAGGCGTGCGCCGAACTTGGACTTCGTCCGGCGCACGCCCCTCGCCACGGCGCGTACGCGCCCGTGACCGCGCGTGAGCAGAGTGATGATCCGGTCCGCTTCACCCAGCTTCTGGGTGCGCAGCACGATGCCGTCGTCGCGGAACAGACTCATGCACCCATTCTCGCGTACGCGCGAAGCCGGTGGGCCCCGGGCCCGGCGTCAAGGCAGCTCACCTCTACTGCGCGCGTTGGCGTACGCGGTCGCCGCGCGCAGCCGCTCTGCGGGCGTCGCCTGCCGCACCTCGACCGGCTCGGCGTCCCACTCCCGGCCGCCGCCGTACGGTCTCAGCTGGATGTAGGGCCCCTCGTGTCCCATCACGATGCCGATCCGCTCGGTCCGGGTGTCCACGACGTATACACCGACCGGCGGCTTCACTTCGCCACCGCGGCCGCGAGCCGTCGTGCGGTCTCCACGGAACACCGCCCCGGCTCGACGAGCGGACAGGGCGCCTCCCGCGCAAGACTCACCGGGTCCAACCCCAGTGACGGCAGAGTAATTCCGGCCTTCGCGAGTAACGCCCGCAATTCTTTCACCACACCCTCCGCTTCTTCGACGCAGAGCGCCGAGTGCTGTTCCTTCACCTTGGTCCCCCTCCTTTTCGGCTTTCACGCTTCCGCTCCTTGAGGTGCCCGCCGGAACCTACACTCGGAAGAGGTTCGCGCTCCACAAGTAAAGGGCTGCACAAAGGGGTTGGGAAAGGGGCCGGCAATGGCCAATGGTTCACGCCAGGCGGCATGGGAGTTCTTCGGCACGGAGCCGAGGCGACGCCGGAAGGAGTCGGGGTTCACACAGGTGGAGCTGGGGGCTCGGGTGTTCGTGTCGGAGAGGGGGGTTGCATCGGCCAATTCGAACAGGCAATTCGCAAGCCTCAATGGGACGTGGCCCAGCGGATCGACAGCACGCTGCAAACCGACGGTATTTTCGAGCGGCTGCGCAGGAAGCTGATCGACGATATGCGGATTATTTCGCCAAGGCGGCGGACCTGGAGGCACTGGCGACGAAGATCTGCGAGTTCGCGCCGGCGCTGGTTCCCGGGCTGCTGCAGACACCGGCCTGTGCGCGGGCGGTCACGCCGGCAATGAACCCGTTCGCGCCGGACGAGTACATCGAAGAGAAGGTATCCGGCCGGATCGAACGAGCCCGGATCCTCAAGGACGCCACACGCCCGGCGTACTGGGTGATCCCGCATGAGAGCACACTGCGCGTCCCTGTCGGCGGAGCTCCTGTCATGGCTCAGCAGCTGGAACACGTAGCTGCGTCGGTGCGGGGGCGGACAGTGGTGGTGCAGGTGCTGCCCTACTCGGCGGGGGCATACGCGCTCATGAACGGGATGGTGGTGCTCATGGAGTTCGAGGACGCACCGCCAACCGCCTGTACAGAGGCCGTGTATTCGGGAAACCTGATCGACGATCCGGCCATGGTGGAGCGGACACACTCGGCATACGATCTGCTCAGGGCGGACGCGCTGTCACCAGAGGCGTCCCTTCCCTTGATCCAGTCGGCGGCGGAGGACTTCAGACGATGCGCGGGTACAACCTGAGCAAGGCACTCTGGCGCAAGAGCAGCCACAGTGACGGCAACGGCGGCAGCTGCCTCGAAGTCGCCGCCGGAGTCCCCGGCATCGTCCCCGTCCGGGACAGCAAAGTGACCGCCGGCCCCGTCCTGGCCGTCGGGGCGGCGGCCTGGACGGAGTTCATGGGCGCCGTGGGCCGCGGCGGCTCCAGCCGGGGGTAACCCCCCGCACGAACACGCCCGTTGTCCGGATGTGGGCGGCGACGGGAGTCCGGGACGCTCGGACGCATGCCGCACACCACACGTCACACCGCAGTCCTCACTGCCGTACCGGCAGCCGTCCTGGTCGCCCTGGCGCCCTCCTTCACCGCCTCCGCCGAACCCGTACCGTCGTCGTCCGCCTCCTCCCGCTCCGCCCTCTCCTGGGAACCCTGTGGGGGCGCCGGTGACACACGGCCGGTCCCCGAGTGCGCCACGCTCCGAGTCCCCCTGGACCACGCCGACCCGGACGGCCCGGCCATCTCCCTCGCGCTGTCGCGCCTCCCGGCCGAGGACGACCGTGCCCGGCGGGGCGCGCTGTTCCTGATCCCCGGAGGACCGGGCGGCTCGAGTCTGGGCGACCCGGCCGGGAAGGGGCAGAAGCTCCCGCAGAGGGTGCGCGACCAGTACGACCTCATCGGCTTCGCACCCCGTGGCCTCGCCCCCTCCACGGCCGTGGACTGCGGCCTGGAACACGGCGACCTGGCGCTGTCGAAACTGCGCCCGTGGCCGGCCCCCGACGGCTCGGTCGACGGGAACATGGCCACCGCACAGCGCGTCGCGGACGCCTGCGCGCGCAACGGCGGTGAGTTGCTCCGGCACCTCGGCACGGCGGACAACGCCCGGGACCTGGACCGCGTCCGGGCGGCGCTCGGGGAGCGGAGGATCTCCGCCTGGGGCGTGTCGTACGGGACGTACGTCGGGGCGGTCTACAGCGAGATGTTCCCGCACCGGACGGACCGGATCGTGCTGGACAGCAACGACGACCCGGACCCCGAGCGGGTGGCCCGCGCCTGGCTGGCGGGGCACGAGCAGGGGGTCGAGGACGTGTTCCCGCACTTCGCCGCGTGGGCGTCGAAGCCGGGGAACCCGGACCGGGTGGCGAAGACGGCCGCGGAGGTGCGTCCGCTGTTCCTTCGGCTCGCCGCCCGTCTGGACCGCGAGCCGATCCCCTGGCCGGGCGCCGATCCGGAGGAGCTGAACGGCAACGTCCTGCGCCAGACCATGCTGGACAGCCTGTACCGGCCCTCCCGCTACCCGGCCCTGGCGAAGCTGATCCTGGCTGCGCAGAAGGGCACGGTGCCGCCCGCGCCGCCCGCCCCGCCGGAGGAGGTGCTCCAGAACGTCGCCGCCGTGGGCGCCGGGACCCTGTGCAACGACGTGGCCTGGCCCAAGTCCCCTGCCGTGTACGAGAAGGACGTCGCCGAGAGCCGCGCCGCGTTCCCGCTGACGGCCGGGATGCCGCGCAACGCGATGCCGTGCGCGGCGTGGCCGTACCCGCCCCGCCGGGCGCCGGTGAGGATCACGGACCGGGGGCCGTCCAACATCCTGCTCGTGCAGAACGAACGGGACGTCGCCACCCCGCTCACCGGCGCCAGGAAGCTGCGCGAGGCGCTGGGCCGGCGGGCGGTGATGGTGACCGTGAACTCCACCGGCCACGACGCCTACCTCGCCGAGGGCAACGCCTGCGGCGACGCCCGGGTCTCCCACTTCCTGGCCACCGGCGAACGCCCCACCCGGGACACGTACTGTCGTTAGACGGCGGAACGGGATCATTCACGCGGCGCGGGTGTACAACCTGTGAGGGTTCCGGGTGGTTGTGCGTCACGGATTGATTCACGCCTTGGTGGGCATACAGGTTGAAGCGTACGAATACGCGGCGGCCGTTCGTGCCGCGGGATGCTTCCACCCCCTCCCCGTTTCCTCCCAACTTCCGCTTTTCCGCTGGGCGGTTGGTCCGATCGGAGGATGACCCGGCTATGACGCCGATGGCGTGACGTTTCGGCGGGGCGGCGCCTGTGGCGGGCTCCGGGGCGGTCTCCTGTGAGGTAGGACCGCAATTCTTTGGAGACCGACGTGACCGCCACCTCGTACGAGTACGGCCCCCACCACACCTACGTCGACCCGTACGCCTTCGACGGAAGCGCCTACGGCGACTTCCCGATCGCGCCGCCGCACCCGCCGGCTCGGCTGGACGTCGCCATCGACCCGCAGGACCGGCGGCGGCTGGAGCTCCACGCGGCCCTGACCGCCGCCGGTATCCCGCCGCTTCCCGAGGACCGCGAGGCCATCGACCGGCTCAGCGCCCTGCCCGGCAACATCAACAACACGATCCAGCGCTGGCTGCAGCACGCCCTCTGACGCGAGGCGGGGCGTACGGGAGGGCCGTCACGGCGTCCCCGGCGCGACCAGCCCCGACTCGTGGGCCACGATGACCAGCCGGGCCCGGTCGCGGGCGGCGAGCCTGCCCGTGATCCGGCTGACATGGGTCTTCGCCGTGAGCGGGCTCAGCCCCGACGCCTCGGCGATCTCGGTGTCGTTGAGCCCGCGCGCGACCAGCGCGAGCACTTCCCGCTCGCGGTCCGACAGGCACTCGGGACCGGCCGCCACCGGCATCTCGGGACTGCGCAGGAAGCGTGCGATCAGCCGTGCCGTGGGCCCCGGTGACAGCAGCGCCTCCGCTGCGGTCACGGTGCGGATCGCGTCCACGATGTTCTCGTCGGTGTCGAGGTGGTCAGGACGAGCACCTGCACCCCGGCGAGGTCCTCGTCGGCGGTGACCAGCCGGGTGGCCTCGGCCGGCCCGCCGTCCCGATGATGGACGAGCACCAGGTCGGTGGCCCCACCGCCGGGCAACTCCGCCTGGATGCGGGCGGCCTGGGTGGAGTCGGCACTGTCGGGCAGACAGTCGGCGGCCCGGTTCTGCTGCACCTCGCTGAACTTCCCGGCCGGCGGCCCGGCCGGCACCCAGGGCACAGCACGCCCCGCACGTGTCCTTGCGGCCCCCATGACACCGTCTCCCTCCACTCGGACCCGGCCGACTCAGCCTGATTCGCTCACCAGACTCCCGGCGTGGGAGGGCCGATACGTCAAACGCGAGGGCGAGTCGGCGGGTACTGCGGAGGGTGGCGCGGGGGGGGGCTGGTTACTCCCCGGGGAGCAACGGGGGCGTGGGCCGGGCGAAGGCGGGGCGGAGCCGTGGAGAGGGCGCCGGGCAGGGCGTCCTCAGGTGCGGTCGACCATCCAGGTGCCGTCCTCCTCGTCGTCGACCCGCACCTCCAGTTCGCGGACGCTCATACCCGCCTCCCAGAGTTTCCAGAAGCGCTTCATCTGCTCCTGGACATGGTCCGGACGTGCGATGAGCCGGGTTCTGACATTGACGTCGCGCAGGTCCTGCTCGATCTCGAAGGACACTTCCTCGTCGTAGACGATGAAGTCGTTGGCGGTGCCGCGCTGGATGTGCGGCGGCAGTTCCGGCAGCACCGCCACCCGCACCTCGATGCGCAGCGCCTCCTGCTCGTCGCACAGCCGCAGCAGTCGGTCGTCGAGTTCGCGGGCGCTCTCCAGCAGGAACAGGCGCCGTACGGGCACCCCGTGCTCCTCGATCGCCTGCTTCTGCGCGTCGAGGTAGCGGCCCGCGGGCTCGCTGTTCCAGAACTCCCGGTCGACGGACGTACTGATGGCGCAGATCGACCGTTCCGCGACGTGGGCGAGGCTGAGCATCCAGTCGTGGTTCTCCCCGTGGCTCTCCACGCTCAGCCGGGTGAGCGCCGACATGTGCTCGATCACCCGCTGCATCTCCAGCCGGATGAAGGAGTGCAGGAGCGGGGATCCGGGCGCCAGGAAGTCGGCGAAGCGCTGGGCCAGTTCGGGTACGCCGTCCATGCGGACCCGGTCCAGCGTCGGATAGGGCTGCGAGGGCCGGTCCAGCTGTGCGAAGCGGTTCTCGACCAGCTGCTTCATGTCCTCGGCGTGCCGGCTCAAGGCGGTCCGCGTCTCCTCGGCGTGCCGGGTGAGACCGGCCTTCAGGGCGTCGTCGTACCGCTGGAGACCGTCCCGGACGGTGTTCTCCACCTCGGTGGCGGTCCCGGTCAGGACGCGCTCCGCCCACCTCTCCCGTTCCCGCCCGTACCTGTCCTGCCTCTCCCGCGTCTGCCACTCCCGCGCCTCGCGGTCCGGGCCGAGGAGGTACTGGACGGCCACGACGGCACCGGCGCAGAGCGCGGCGGCGGCGAGCTGCCGCCCCGTACCGGCGTCCGGGGCCAGCAGCGCGGCGACGCCCCAGGCGAGGAGGCCGAGGACCAGGCCGACCAGCAGCCGGCGCTGCCATGCGAATGCGGCCGGACCCGGCCACCTGCCCGGCTCGTCGGTCATGTCGGGCGCGTCGCGTGCGTCCGCCGAAGGGGGTGACACTGTGCCGCCCGGGTCGTCCGGCGGTCCCGCCTGTGCGGGAATCGCCGTGCCGGGTTCGGGCCGGGTGCCCTCGGACTCAGGTGATGGTGCCGTGCTCATCTCGCTCTTCCCCCCGTTGGGATACACGTCGGATCGGGATGCGGAAATGTGCTTGGGGCCGGGTCCGGCGGTTGCCCGGTGTCCGGTCAGGGACCCATGTCCGCCTCCCGGTGGGGGGCCGGGATCGCGTGCAGGGTGAGCTGGTCGCGGATGCGTTGCACGAGGGTCTGCCACTGCCGGGTGAAGCCGGGCCGTTCCTCCAGCGCGTCCCAGAGCGGCGCCAGGTCCTGCGCCACCCGGGCCCGCGGCATCCACAGGTGCAGCAGATGGTCGACGGTGGGCCGCAGCGCCCTGACCACGGCGGGAAGCTCCTCGCCCGCTCCCGGACGCTGCCTCGGCCGCTGCCGGGCCGGCGGTGTCCCGGCCGCCCCGGCGCCGGCCCCGCCGGCCCCCAGCCGGATGCCGTCGAGGATGCGGACCACCGTGGTGAGCAGCCAGTCGTGCAGGGCGAGGTCGTCGCAGAGCCCGGCGAGCCCCTCGCTGGGAGTGCCCTCGGGCACCCGGAGCCGGACGGTGCGCAGCTCGTCCTCGGCGAGGGTGAACCGCTCGATCGACGGGCCGGCGCCCGGGTCCGCGGGCAGGGCCACCCAGCGGAGCCGGGTGGGGCGGGACCTGAGGGGCGGCCGGTGGTCGAGCAGGGGGTGGCGCAGCAGTCTGGTGTGCAGTCCGTCCGCGATCAGGCCGACGTCGAGATCGCCGTGCCGCCCGCCGTTCAGCACGCCCTCGGCCACCGCCTCGTGGGGCAGCTTCCCGAACGGCTCGACCACACCGGGCCTTACCAGGTAGTGGCCCCACGGCCGCCGGTGGTCGGGGCCGGTGGCGGGCACCCTGAAGTACGCGGAGGCCTGGAGCAGGCGTCCCTCGGTGAGCGCGGCCCGTGCGGCGACCGTGCCGACGGCGCGGACCCGGGCGCCGTTGGCGCTGGGCAGGGGGCAGTCGACGCCGGTGAGCGTGTCGGGCGAGCGCCCGTAGAGGTTGGGGCGCTCGGAGAGCAGGACGCGTTCGTCGGCGCGCAGTCCGAGGAGCTGGGCGGCGGCCCGGCTGTCGAGGGCCTGCAGGGCCGGCAGCAGCGAGGTGCGGACCTCTCCGCAGGCGAGCACGACACGCGGTACGGTCTTCGCCGGCCCCATGTCACGGCCCCGCGTAGAAGACGTAGGAGACGCGGTCGGCGACCGAGTCGGGGACGGGCACCTTCTCGCCGGCGGACCGGCGGGCGGCCTGGCCCAGCGCTTCGGGGTCCACCTCGGTCTGGTCGAGGATGACGCGGACGGCGTGCTCGACGGGCAGGAACCGGTTGGGCACCACCGAGCATGTGCGGTACGCGGCGAACGGGTCCGCCCGCGGGTTGAGCCGGATCAGCGGGGGCAGTTCGTCCCAGTCGTCGGGGAAGCCGTCGGCGGTGTGCGGCTGGGGTTCGAGGACGGCCTCGCCCTCGGTGCGCAGCAGGCCGAGGCGGGCGAGCTGCCACACCGCGGCGAGGAAGGGGCAGGACCAGGTGCGCTGTCCGTCGGGCGCGTCGCTCCAGAGTTCGACGTCCAGGAAGACGGAGTGGCGGCGGGACGCGGTCTCCTTGGGCGGCTGCCAGACGGCGGCCTTCTTCATCGCTTGCGGGGCGCGCGCGACGGGGCTGCGCTCACCGTTGGCCAGCCAGCCGGTCTGCGCGGCCGGCGGGCGCAGGCCGTAGCTGCCGGGCGGTGGTTCCTCGACGAGGCGGCCGGCCACCGCCTCCGCGACGGGCACCTTGCCGGCGACCGCGCAGCCCGACTCGCGGGCCAGGTAGTCGACGGCCAGCCCGGCCCGGTCCGCCTCCGTCAGCAGCAGCGGGACGAGTTCGGCGGGGCTGGAGAACTGGGTGAAGTAGTCGTCGATGAGGAAGCAGGTGCTGATCCGGGGGCGTTTGCCGCCGGTCTGGGCGGCCGCCGCGGCCCGCGCCGCGTCCGCCCAGGGCCGTACCTGCGCGAAGTGCCGCCGCAGGTGCTCCGGACCGGCCTCGAAGTCCTCCATGTAGAGGTGGCCCAGCTCCAGGGAGAGGTGGGACAGCGGCACCGCCTGGGTGCGTGGTTCGGCGGTGGTCTCGCGGAACACTGCGTCCGTCATGGCCGCCCCCAGCAGGAGTCGTCGGTCAGGCGTCGTGCGATCTCCTCCAGCGCCTCGAGCGTCTCCTTGTTGGCGATCTGGGTGGAGAGCACGTCCTCTTCGGTGATCAGCTGCTCGCGCCACTGCAGGACGGGTTCCAGCGGTACGGCGCCGAGCACCACGCTGTCGCCGATGCGGTGCTCCGAGGCGAGCCGGCGCAGGGCGTCGTCGCAGGACTGCATCCAGGCCGCCTGGGCGGGTGAACCCTGGGCCCACAGAGGCGAGTCGGGGTCGGGCACAGCGGCCCGTACGAACCGGATGGCGCCGCGCAGGGCCTCCTCGTCGTGCCCGCGGTCGACGCCGCCCCTGATGATGCCGTTTTCCTTGTGGACCAGCCCGGCGGCGGCGATCACGTGCTGCCGGGTCCAGCGGTGGAAGACGAGCCAGCGGAAGGGGACGTAGCGCATCCGGGGGTGGGCGGTCGCCGCCAGGACCATGTCCACGGCGTAGCTGCGCCCGGCGCTGAGGTCCACCACGGTCAGGTCGAACTCGCCGTTCAGTCTGAGCAGGAGGTCGACGCAGCGGTCGAGGGTGTCCTCGCCGGTGACGAACTCGCCGCCGCCGGCGTCGCCGGGTAACAGGGTCAGGCGGCCGGACTGGTTCGGCCGGGCGTGCAGCTGGGGGTGCTCGGTCTGGCGCCAGACGTCGATCCTGGCCGGTTCGGGGACCTCGCCCTCCAGGTAGGAGTGCAGGCCCCGCTCCGCGATGCCGCGCATCGCGCCCGGTACGTCGAAGACGGCGGCGGCCGTGGGCGAGCCGAAGTCGAAGTCCACGTAGGCCACGTGGTCACCGGTGAGGGCGCGCTGGTAGGCCAGGTTGGCGCTGGTGACCGAGCGGCCCGTGCCTCCCTTGTCGGAGGCGGCGAAGACGAGCACGGCTCACATCTCCTCTGCGGCGGCACCGCGGGCCTGGGCCAGGGTGTCGAGTTCCTGGAGCACGGGCAGGGCGAGTGCGAACGCGGTGGCGGGCCGCTCGTCGACCAGGTCACGGGCGTGGTCCAGGCGGTTCTCGATGCTCCGCATGGCCCGTCCCCGGCTGCCGTCGGCGGTGGCGGAGGCCTCCAGCTGTTCCTTGCCGAACAGATGGGCGGCCTCGCTGAGCAGTTCGCGGGCCAGCTCGGCGAGTTCAGGGCTGCGGATGGGCTGCTGCTCGTACAGGCCGCGGGCGGCGACCAGGCACTCGGTGACGCGCTCGGTGATGCTCCAGGAGAGGCGCCGGCCGAGGGCCGCGTCCGGGAAGACGGCTGCCGCGTTGTCCCAGAGGCCGGCTCCGTCGCCGTCCTCGATCCGCCGGTTCCACAGGTGCCCGAACGTCTGCTCGCCCAGGCGGATCAGGCGGTCCTGTGCCTCGATGTTCCGGGAGAGTGCCGCGAGCTGGATGATCCGCTTGAGCAGTTGTGCGGAGAAGTCGGTCATCCGCCACTCCAGCGGCGCGCCGGACCGCTCGGACCCGGCGAGCGGCATGGTGACCCCCGGGTGGTGCAGCCGGACGGTGGGGTCGTTCCTGGTCATCCGGCTGGTGACGCGGCCTCGGTCGGCGAGGCGTTCCATGATGGCGACGGTGCGGGTGAGGTCGTCGTCGGTCGCTTTCCGGCGGATCAGGTCGTGGACGAGGATGGCCGCCACGGTGAGGGAGAAGTACTCCGACTCCAGCCGCAGACCGGTGGTCTGCCAGGGGAGGTCCTCCAGGGGCCAGCGCTCGGTGCCGAAGCGGGCGATGGCCGACCAGTACTGCTGGCTGAGTTCCCAGCGCAGGCGTAACGCCTCGGCGAGCTTCTGCTGGTCGGCGTCGAGCAGCCCCAGGGTGAGGGTGCGATCGGAGAACAGGTCCTGGATGCCGTCCAGGGCGACGACGGTGAAGTACACGTAGGGCAGCCGGTCGGCGATGCCGTCGGGCTGGCCCTTGACCAGGACGTCCAGGTCGGTGATGGTCGGCGCGTCCTTCACCACGCCCCAGGCCCAGCCGCACTCGAAGAGCTGGCTCTCGTCCCGGATGCTCTCGTCGACCTCGATGCCACGGCTGAGGCTTTCGATGATCGTGGCGCGCAGCGGGCGGAATCTGCGGGAGAACTGCTGGAGCACGGCCCGGTCGGACTGCTTGTCCTGCCCGATGACCTGGATGAGCCGTCGGCCCTGCTCGGACTCGGCGTCGAAGACGTTGACGGTGAAGGAGCGCAGCAGGCTGACCATCGCGGCGGTCAGCCGGGCGTTGGTGGCGTCTCTCAGTTCGCCGAGCGACCTGCGCACCTCGGGCCGGGTGGTGTTCTCCTCGTAGACCTTGAGGAACCCCAGGGTGGCCAGGCACAGCGTGACGGACATGGAGTAGGCGTCGACGACGCCCAGCTGGGTTTGTTCGTGGGTGAGTTTCTGCTTCGGGTCGGTCGGCCTGAAGTAGTGCCCGCCGGAGAAGGTGGGGCTGTCGTCCGGCCCGGTGTGGGTGCGCATGAACTGGGACAGGACGGTGATCATGTTGGGCGGGATCTCGAGCCGGCTGCCGACCCGCTCCAGCGCGCGCAGGACATCCCGCTCGGTGGTGTCCGGTTGGTCGAGACGGAACGCGGGGACCTCGGTGGCGGGGTACAGCAGGCAGAGCAGCCGCTCCGCGTCCGCGACGGAACTCAGCCCGTCGGTTTCCCCCCAGACGAGCTTTCCGTCGTCGAACGAATGGCGGGCCGCGGCCCGCCAGATGTCCAGCAGATGCTGCCGTGGCTTGATCTGCATTCCCGCACCCCTCGTACAGATCTGGTTACCCTGTGTGCAGAGACGGTCCCCGCTCCTAGGGGACGGCAATCTCCGAATTGCGCCGTCCCAGGGCGAGGATGATTCCCTCGTGACCCGGCCGCACCATGTGGTGCAGATCGTGGAGTTCCAGCTCGGAGGTGAAGGGCTCCAGGCTCTCGCGGACCCGGTCCTCGTTCACCCGGTAGGCCGGGTACCGGTGTTCGCCGACCTGGTAGCCGACCGACTCCTTCATGAACGCGGCGGCGAAGGGGGCTCCTTCGGTCAGCACGTCCATGAAGCACCGTACGCCCCGCAGGAATTCGTCGGGGCACTCGGACATCGAGTCCGCGACGAAGAACATCGTCCCGATGTCCCAGCGCCGCTGTCCGTCGAGGTCGAGCAGGTTGGCCCGCTCCACCCGGACGATCTCGCTGAACCGGGCCCTCGGTTCGACGCCGGCGTAGGCGGGGGCCTCGTTCAGTTCGTTCCAGAACGCGTCCCAGGCCTCGTCGTAGCCATCGGGTGACGTCTGCCGCTCCAGGTACTCGACGTTCGGTTGCGCGTACTCGAGCAGGACGATCTTCTCGCACCACGGGAGCATGGCCAGGCCCGGATAGAGGTTCGCGCCGGCCCCGACGTCGACACCGCGCACCGCCCCCGGGACCCCCCCGCCGAAGCAGCCGCTGAAGTAGTCGCGCATCAACCGCACGATCAGCAGGTCGACTTCGAGCGGTGTGCGGTAGTTGAGGTCGACATACACCTCGGGATCGAAATGCGACCACGGCGCGTCGGCGTTGCGATCCATCATCACCCTGTCGTTTCCCATCAGTGTCGGACAAGACCCTGTGCCCTGGGCGCATGTCCTCGCGGACACCGGCAGACGGAACAGCGTCTGCCGGTACTCGCACGGTAAACCGACGCGAAACACGCAGAGAGCTGGGAATGAGCCAGTCCCCAACGAACAGGCGCACGACAGGCGCACGTCAGCACTTCACCGACAAACCTGAACTCGCCCTTGCACGCAGTAAGTTGGACGCTCACTGTAACGAGGGGAAACCGTCGGCCGCCACCGGGACGCCCACTTCCTTAGGGTGAACCGCGCCGGGGCTGCCTCGTTGACGCCCACACATCCCGCACGTCCCGACTGGGGGTGGCATGACCGCCGAGCCGCTGGAGCACGCCCTGGACCGCCGCGGGTTCCTCAGGGAACCGGACCCGTTCCCCGACCCGCGGCCCCTGCTGCGGACGGCACAGGAGTCCGACCTGCCCGAGCTCCGGCGGCTCGACGAGGCGGTCTTCCAGGAGGTCGCGTACCCCGCGTTCCTGTTTCGCCAGCTCTACGACATGTACGCCGAGCATCTCCTGGTCCTCGACGACGGCGGGGGACGCCTGCGCGGCTACGTCCTGGCCGCGACCACGGCGCTCAACCGGGAGAGCTGGATCCTCGGCCTGTGCGTGGCCGAGGAGCGCCGCCGCCACGGACTGGGCCGGGAACTGATGGCGGAGGCCCTGGCGCGGCTGCGCGAGAGCGGCATCGAACAGGTCCGTCTGACCGTGGAACCCGCCAACCGCGCGGCCATCCGGCTCTACCGGTCCCTGGGCTTCCGTCTCGAGCAACCCGACGCCGGGCTGCGCCGGGACTACTTCGGCCCCGGCCAGGACCGCCTGATCATGCGCCTCGGACTCACCGGCTTCCACTGAGCCGAGCCTGGCGCGGGCGGTCAGGACGGCGTCCGGGCCACCGTCAGCAGGCGGGTCACGTCCGTCGCGCAGATGGTGAGGGCGGCGCCGATGGTGGACAGGGTGTCACGTTCGGCGGGGGTGTAGGGGCCGTCGGCGAGGGCGATGCGGGCGCCCTGGAGGAAGATCGATTCGCGGCCGGGGGCGGCGAGGTGCGGGGCCAGCGGGTCGAGGGCCTCGTGCAGTTCGATGGCGAGGCCCGCCGCGCAGGGCTCGCCGGTGAAGCGGCCGGTGTCGGCGGCCAGCGCTTCGACGAGGGCCGCCAGCTGGTCCTGGGTGCAGTCGTCGATGCCGGCCGCGCGGACGGCGGTCACGGCGGTCTCCAGGGAGGCGCGCGCACAGGTGCCGCCCGCGGCCAGTACCGCGAGGGCGACGGTGTGCACGGCGTCGCGGAGCATCGCGGAGAAGCGGGTGGTGGTGGGGTGGTCCAGGACGTCGGTGCCGAAGTGGCGACGGCAGGCGGCGCATTCGACGACCGGGCCGGTCGTGCCGCGGGGCACTACGGGCACGCCGAGGAGGGCGAAGCGGCGCTGTCCGGTCAGCCGCTGGTAGTTGCGGTCGCCGCCGCAGCCGGGGCAGAAGAACTCGCCGTCACCGACGGCCGTCCACGCGGTCCGGGTGCCCAGCAGGCGCGAAAGTCTGGCGACAGCGGTACGGCCGTCGGGTCCCCGTCCTGGCAGCACGTCGCACCTCCACATCGCCCCGGCTTCATCGCCGTGCCCCGTGATGTTAGCCACATCGGTGAGGCTGAGTCAGTACCCCGGGCGAGACCTTCCCGTGACCCCCACGGGATTTGGCCGGGAAACGACGGAGCCCCGCCCGCCGGAAGTGGCGGGCGGGGCTGTCGAACCCCTCGAAGCGGCTGTTCAGCGGGCCGCCCGGTTGACGGCCGAGACGACCGCCTTCAGCGAGGCGCGGGTGGTGTTCGCGTCGATTCCGATGCCCCACAGAACCTTGTCGCCGACGGCGCACTCGATGTACGAGGCGGCCTGCGCGGAGGCGCCCTCGCTCATCGTGTGCTCCTGGTAGTCGAGCAGGCGTACGTCGATGCCGATGGACTGCAGGGCCTCGAAGAACGCCGAGATCGGGCCGTTGCCGGTGCCGGTCAGCACGGTGTCGACACCGTCGACGGCGGCCTCGACGGTGAGCGTGTCGACTCCGTCCCTGTCGGTGGTGGACTGGCCGTTCTTGAGCTGGACGCGGCCCCAGGGGTTGCCCGGGTTGGGCAGGTACTCGTCCTGGAACACCGACCAGATGTCGGCCGGGGTGACCTCGCCGCCCTCGGCGTCCGTCTTGGCCTGGATGATCTTCGAGAACTCGATCTGCATCCGGCGGGGCAGGTCCAGCTTGTGGTCGTTCTTCAGGACGTAGGCGATACCGCCCTTGCCGGACTGCGAGTTGACGCGGATGACGGCCTCGTAGGAGCGGCCGACGTCCTTGGGGTCGATGGGCAGGTACGGCACCGCCCACTCGATGTCGTCGACGGTGACGCCCCTGGCCTTCGCGTCGGCCTCCATGGCGTCGAAGCCCTTCTTGATGGCGTCCTGGTGGGAGCCGGAGAAGGACGTGTAGACCAGGTCGCCCACGTACGGGTGGCGCGGGTGGACCTCCATCTGGTTGCAGTACTCCCACGTACGACGGATCTCGTCGATGTCGGAGAAGTCGATCTGCGGGTCGACGCCCTGGGAGAACAGGTTCATGCCCAGGGTGACCAGGTCGACGTTGCCGGTGCGCTCACCCTGCCCGAACAGACAGCCCTCGACGCGGTCGGCGCCGGCCATCAGGGACAGTTCGGCGGCGGCCACGGCCGTACCGCGGTCGTTGTGCGGGTGGATGGAGAGGCAGACGTGCTCGCGGCGGGACAGGTTGCGGCCCATCCACTCGAAGCGGTCGGCGTGCGTGGACGGCGTGGAACGCTCCACCGTGGCGGGCAGGTTGAGGATGATCTCGCGGCCCGGACCCGGCTGGTAGACGTCCATCACCGCCTCGCAGACCTCCAGCGCGAAGTCCAGCTCGGTGTCGGTGAAGATCTCGGGGCTGTACTGGTAGCCGAAGTGCGTCTCGGGGCCCAGCAGCTTCTCCGCGTACTCCACGACCAGGCGGGTGCCGTCGACGGCGATCTGCTTGATGTCGTCCTTGGAGCCGCGGAAGACGACCCGGCGGAAGACCGGCGCGGTCGCGTTGTACAGGTGCACGGTGGCGCGGTGGGCGCCCTTCAGGGACTCGACCGTCCGCTCGATCAGGTCCTCGCGGGCCTGGGTCAGTACGGAGATCGTGACGTCCTCGGGGATGGCGTCCGGGTCCTCGATGATGGAGCGCACGAAGTCGAAGTCGGTCTGGCCGGAGGCCGGGAAGCCGACCTCGATCTCCTTGTAGCCCATCGTGACCAGCAGATCGAACATCGCGCGCTTGCGGGCGGGCGACATGGGGTCGATCAGGGACTGGTTGCCGTCGCGCAGGTCGGTGGAGAGCCAGCGGGGGGCGGTGGTGATCCGCTTCTCGGGCCAGGTGCGGTCGGGGAGGTCGACCTGCTCGTAACGGCCGTACTTGTGGATCGGCATGGGGCTGGACTGCTGGCGGTTCGCCATGATGCGTGGGCTCCTCGATGGTCCGCGGGCATCCGGTGGGATCCGGAAGGGACGGCCGACGGCGCAGCGCCGAACTCCGCGGGGAGGGGGTCGGCCTCGACTACAGGCCCTCGCCGCGGCAGCTAAGGAGAAGCAGCCCGAAACGCATGATGCTCCGCAGCCTAACCGAGACGCACTCCCGCGCGGGGGTCCGTATCAGTATGCGGAACCAGAAGGAGGAAGGGGACAAAAAGTGTCGTATAGCACTCGAAGGCGCCTCGGCACCGGGATTGGCGGCACGGTTCACCCGTCGCGGTCGAGGATGTCGTTGCCGATAGTGACATACGCGTGACGCAGTGCAAGGGTGCGGGGTATGACGACCACCGGGGGCTCCGAGCCCGTCTTCTGCACCATCGTCCCGCCGCACGTCCTGGACCGGCTCGCGCAGGCCGACGACCCCGCGCTCGCCGGCCCCGCCCGCCGCACCCTCCAGCGCGACGCCTACGAGCGCACCCAGCGCCGCCTGACCACGGTGATCGGCGCCGCGGCCGTCGCGCCCCTCGCCGGGGCCGAGCCGGGCAGGCCGCACCGTACGATCCACGACGCCCGGCACCGCACCGCGCTGCCGGGGGCGAAGGTCCGCGAGGAGGGCGACGAGCCCGGCAAGGACGCCACCGTCAACCGCGCCCACGCGGGCCTCGGCGCCACCTTCGAGCTGTTCCTCAAGGCCTTCTCCCGCGACTCGATCGACGGCTCCGGCCTGCCGCTGGTCGCGACCGTGCACTACGACCGCGACTACAACAACGCGTTCTGGAACGGTGAGCAGATGGTGTTCGGCGACGGGGACGGGGAGATCTTCCTCGACTTCACGATCCCCGTCGACGTCATCGGCCACGAACTCGCGCACGGCGTCACGCAGTACACCGCAAACCTGGCCTACTTCGGCCAGTCCGGCGCGCTCAACGAGTCGGTGTCGGACGTCTTCGGCGCCCTCATCAAGCAGTACTCGCTGGGCCAGACCGCCACCGAGGCCGACTGGCTGATCGGCGCCGGGCTGCTCGCCCCGCGGGTGACGGGGGTGGCGCTGCGTTCGATGAAGGCGCCGGGCACGGCGTACGACGACGACGTCCTCGGCAGGGACCCGCAGCCCGCGACGATGGACGACTACGTCCACACCGGCCGGGACAACGGCGGCGTCCACATCAACTCCGGCATCCCCAACCACGCCTTCTACCAGGCGGCCACCGCCCTCGGGGGGAACGCGTGGGAGCGGACGGGGCAGGTCTGGTACGACGTGCTGACCGGCGGCGAGCTGGAGCAGGACGCACAGTTCACGGACTTCGCGACGCTCACGGTGAAGGCGGCGCGGGAGCGGTTCGGCGAGGGCGAGGAGCTGCTGGCGGTGTCGAAGGCGTGGGAGCGGGTGGGGGTGCCGACGCGGTAGCGGCGGTGGCAGCGGTGTGGGCGTCACGCCCGTTCTCGTACTAGACAGGGACCCATGCGTATTCAGGTGCGGCGTACGGGCGGCTTCGCGGGGATCGAGCGGCAGGCCGAGGTGGACACCTCGGGCCGGGCCGACGCCGCCGACTGGCACGCCCTGGCCGAGCGGGCCCTGACCACCGGCCGGGGCACACCTTCGGCGGGGGTCCCGGACGGCTTCAGCTACCGGATCACGGTGGACGGGCGGTCGGTGTACTGCGCCGACCCCCGGCTGACCGAGGAACAGCGCGCGCTGATCAGCAGAGTGCTCAAGGAGGGCGCGTAACCGACGTGACGCGTAACCTCCTTCTGCCGCGCGGGCGTTGACTTCCGTCACGGCCGGTGCGGATGATCCACCCCATGGCGACGACGAACCCGCTCCCCCGCTTCCCGGACGGCTTCCTGTGGGGCGTGTCGACCTCGGCGCACCAGATCGAGGGCGCGGTGGACGCACGCGAACCGTCCGTGTGGGACGTGTTCACGTCCGAGCCGGGCCGGGTGCGGGACGGTTCGACGGCGGCGGTGGCGTGCGACCACGTGCACCGGCACCGCGAGGACGTGGCGCTGCTGTCCGGCCTGGGTGTGGACGCGTACCGTTTCTCCGTCTCCTGGCCCCGGGTGCGTGCGCGAGGCGGCCTGGACTTCTACGACCGTCTGGTCGACGACCTGTGTGCTGCGGGCGTACGGCCGGTGCCGACGCTGTTCCACTGGGACCTGCCGGCCGGTCTGGACTGGCTGGATCGGAGCACCGCGGAGCGGTTCGCGGAGTACGTGTCCGAGGTCGCCGGGCGTCTCGGCGACCGTGTGAAGCGCTGGATCACCCTCAACGAGCCCGCCGAGCACACGTTGCTCGGGCATGCGTTGGGCGTCCACGCGCCCGGACGGAAGCTGCTCTTCGACGCGTTGCCGGTGGCGCACCACCAACTCCTCGCGCACGGACTGGCGGTGCGTGCCCTGCGCGCGGCCGGCGCCGGTGACGTCGGGATCGCCAACTCCCACGGTCCGACCTGGCCGGCCTCCCCCGACCCGGCGGACGTGGCGGCGGCGGACTTCTACGACACGCTCCTGAACCGCCTGTTCGCCGACCCCGTGCTGCTCGGCCGCTACCCGGAGGGCCTCGGCGACCTGATGCCGGGCGACGTCGAGGCGGACCTGCGGATCATCGCGGAGCCGGTCGACTGGTACGGCGTCAACTACTACGCGCCGACCCGGGCGGGCGCCCCGCAGGGCACGGAGATCGACTTCGGCGGTGTCCGGATTCCGGCCGAACTCCCCTTCTCCGTAAGGGATATCGAGGGGTACCCGGTGACGGATTTCGGCTGGCCGGTGGTTCCCGGGGCCCTGACCGAGCTCCTCACCGGCTTCCACGACCGCTACGGCGACCGGCTCCCCCCGGTCGTCATCACCGAGAACGGCTGCTCCTACGAGGGCATCGACGACCAGGCCCGCATCACGTACCTCGACGGCCACCTCCGCGCCCTGCACCGGGCGCTGGAGGCCGGCGTGGACGTACGCGGCTACTTCGTGTGGTCCCTGATGGACAACTTCGAGTGGGCGGAGGGCTATGCCCGCCGCTTCGGCCTGGTCCACGTGGACTTCGAGACCCAGCGGCGCACGCCGAAGGCGTCGTACGACTGGCTGCGCGAGGTGCTGCGCGAGCAGCACCGGGGCCGACGGGCCGGCACCTGAGGTACCGGCGCTCTCGGAGGTACCCGGGGTCGCGTCAGAGGCCCGGGCGACGCAACTGCTTCGGGTCGCGCTACCAGTGCTCGGCGACCTTGACGTGAAGGTCCGGACTGCATCGACATGCGGCTACCGCCGCGCGGCGGGATCCCGAACAACGCCTCGCCCCACCCACAGAACCCGACACCAACGCCCCAGCAACACCCCCCACGTCAAAAGCCCAGACGACGCAACTGCTTCGGGTCGCGCTGCCAGTCCTTGGCGACCTTGACGTGCAGGTCCAGGAAGACGGGGGTGCCGAGCAGTGCCTCGATCTGCTTGCGGGACTTGATGCCGACGTCCTTCAGGCGCTTGCCCTTGGGGCCGATGACGATGCCCTTCTGGCTGGTGCGCTCGATGTAGAGGTTGGCGTGGATGTCGAGGAGGGGCTTGTCGGCGGGGCGGTCCTCGCGGGGCAGCATCTCCTCCACGACCACGGCGATGGAGTGCGGCAGCTCGTCGCGGACGCCCTCCAGGGCGGCCTCGCGGATCAGCTCGGCCACCATGACCATCTCGGGTTCGTCGGTCAGGTCGCCCTCGGGGTAGAGGGCGGGGCCCTCGGGCATCAGCGGGATGAGGAGGTCGGCCAGCAGGTCGACCTGCTGGTTCGCGGTCGCCGACACCGGGACGATCTCCGCCCATTCGATCCCGAGCTCCTTGCCGAGCTGGTCGACGGCGATCAGCTGCTCGGCCAGCGCCTTGCCGTCCACCAGGTCGGTCTTGGTGACGATGGCGATCTTCGGGGTCTTCCTGATCCCGGCCAGTTCCTTGGCGATGAAGCGGTCGCCGGGGCCGAGCTTCTGGTCCGCGGGAATGCAGAAGCCGATCGCGTCGACCTCGGCCCAGGTGGTGCGGACCACGTCGTTCAGCCGCTCACCGAGCAGGGTGCGCGGCTTGTGCAGACCGGGGGTGTCGACGAGGATCAGCTGCGCGTCGGGGCGGTGGACGATGCCGCGCACCGTGTGCCGGGTCGTCTGCGGCCGGTTGGAGGTGATCGCCACCTTCTGCCCGACCAGAGCGTTCGTGAGGGTGGACTTGCCCGCGTTGGGGCGGCCCACGAAGCAGGCGAAGCCGGCCCGGTGGACTGCTCCGGCGGGCTGCTCGGATGACTGGGTACGAACACTCATGCCGCCCATTCTCCCTGATCCCCGGAGCCCCGCCGTACCACCCGCCGGCGACGGGCCCCGGAGGGCCGGGCACCCCGTGAGATGTCCGGCCCGGGAAACGGGGGGGGAGCAGACAGCGGTCGAGCAGCGGTCGAGTGGGGCTCGCGCGGGATCAGTCGAAGACGAACGGGCCCGGTGACTGCGGCCCCTCCGCCGTGCACGTGATGGTGATGAAGCCGAACACGGTCATCCGCAGCGAGCCCCCGTACGCCTCCAGGCTGTCGCCGGAGGCCACGGTGCCGCCGAGCGGGCCGACCGAGAGGGAGTCGCCGGCCGCCATGGCCGGGTTCTTCGTGCCGGCGAACCTCACGGTTCCCCCGTTGTCGTTCACCAGCGTGAGAGTGGAGTTGATGGAGTCCTGGCCGAGGGCGACGGGCGCGGTGAACGCGGAGGTGCTGAGGGTGAGGGTGGCGGCCGAGCCGTTCTGGGTCGCCGTGAGGGTGGCCTCACCGCCGCCGAAGCTTCCGCAGTCGGCGGTGATCGTCGCCGACCCGGGGGCGACTGCGGCGGCGGACGGGGCGAAGGCGAGCCCGCAGACCGCGAGCGCCCCCGCGACCAGTGACGCGCCTGTTCCGATTCGTGTGCCTCTCATGGAGTCCGGTCCCTTTCCGTGGGGGGAACGCCCGGCAGGTGAGAGCGGTCGTCACGCTGCGCGGGCCGGGGGACCGACGGACCGCGCCTGACGGCCCGTCGGAACAACGGTTCCATTGATGCGTGGGAGGCAGAGGACGGCAAGGTTGGATTCCGGCCCATTTACCACCGGTAACACCCAAGAGGGCCGGGATCGTTCCGGGAACCCTGGATCAGGTCATCCCGCGGTCGACGTCTCCCGGACCGTCCCGTCCGGGCCGGCCAGGAACACCGGGGTCGCGGGGCCGCCGAGGTCCCGTACCGCCGCACGGTCCGCCTCCGGCACCGAACCGGCGTCCGTCACCACGGCCGCCGCCTCCAGCGACTTCGCCCCGGATGCCACCGCCGTCGCCACCGCCGTCTGCAGGGCGGTCAGCTTCAGGGAGTCCAGGTCCACGGTCCCGGCGGCATAGGTCCGGCCGTTCTCGTCCCGTACGGCGGCCCCCTCGGGCACACCGTTGCGGGCCCGCGCGGAACGGGCCAGGGTGACGATCTTGAGGTCCTCGGGGTCGAGCGCGCTGCTGTCGGTCATGGCCCCGAGCATACGGAGCGCGGCCCCGGGGACGTGCCCCAGGGCCGCTTGCGGCGCCGTGCCACAGGACCGCTGAGGCTCCCCTGCCGCGGGACCGCGCCTCAGCGCCTCACGCGCGGTCGAGGCGGAGGCGTTCGGCGCGTGGGAGGCCGGCGACGACCAGGTCGTAGGAGTCCTCGACCAGCTCCCGGACCAGCCGGTCCGGGAGGCCGCCGTCGACGGTCACCGTGTTCCAGTGTCTTTTGTTCATGTGCCGGCCGGGGACGATCAGCCCGGGGTGCTCGGCACGGAGCCGGACCGCGTCGTCCGGGTCGCACTTGAGGTTGGCCCTCAGCGGCCGCGCGTCCAGGTTCGTCAGGGCGAAGAGCTTGCCCCGGACCTTGAAGACCGAGGTCTCCGGGTTGAACGGGAAGTCCTCCACGGCCGCGTCGAAGGAGAGACAGAAGGCGCGCAGCTGTGCCGGAGTCATGCCGACGGCTCCCCTGCCCGCTCGTCCCGCTCGCTCCTCTCCCACGCCTCTTCCGTCTCGTCCCGGGACGGGTCGGTCGGCTCCCCCGGGTCCCCGGGGGCGACCGGCTCCACCAGCACGGTGACGATCTTGTTCCGGCGGCCGGCCGCGGCCTCCGCCGTCAGCCGCAGCCGGCGCTCGTCGGGAAGGTCGACCACGGCGGACGCGCCCGCGATCGGTACCCGGCCGAGCATCTTGGCGAGCAGTCCGCCGACGGTCTCCACGTCCTCGTCGTCGTACTCCTCCAGGCCGTACAGCTCGCCGAGGTCGGTGATGTCGAGGCGGGCGGTGACCCGGTAGCGCTCCTCGCCCAGTTCCTCGACCGGCGCGATCTCACGGTCGTACTCGTCGGTGATCTCGCCGACGATCTCCTCGAGGATGTCCTCGATGGTGACGATGCCGGCGGTGCCGCCGTACTCGTCGATGACGACGGCGACGTGGTTGCGTTCCTTCTGCATCTCGCGCAGCAGGTCACCGGCGTTCTTGGTGTCGGGCACGAAGTACGCGGGCCGCATCGCCGTGGACACCAGCTCGCTCTCCGCGTCCCGGCTGATGTGCGTCTTGCGGGCCAGGTCCTTCAGGTACACGACGCCGACGACGTCGTCCTCGCTCTCGCCGGTCACCGGCATCCGGGAGAAACCGGAGCGCAGGGCGAGGGTGAGGGCCTGCCGGACGGTCTTGTAGCGCTCGATCACCACCAGGTCGGTGCGCGGGACCATGACCTCGCGGACCAGGGTGTCGCCCAGCTCGAAGACGGAGTGCACCATGCGGCGCTCCTCGTCCTCGATCAGCGACTCCTGCTCGGCGAGGTCGACCAGCGCGCGCAGCTCCGCCTCGGAGGCGAAGGGGCCGCGCCTGAAGCCCTTGCCGGGGGTGAACGCGTTGCCGATGAGGATCAGCAGGTTCGGGACCGGGCCCATGATCCTGGCCAGCGGCAGCAGGACGTACGCCGCCGCCGTGGCCGTGTTCATGGGGTGCTGGCGGCCGATGGTGCGCGGGGAGACACCGACGGCGACGTAGGAGACGAGGACCATGACCGCGATGGCGATCAGCAGGGCCTCGGCGGTGCCGTCGAACTCGCGCAGGCAGGCGTAGGTGACCAGCGCGGCGGCGGCCATCTCGCAGCCGACGCGGACCAGCAGGGCCACGTTGAGGTAGCGGGTCGGGTCGGCGGCGAGCTTCGCGAGCCCGGCGCTGCCCCGGCGGCCGGAGCGCGCGGCCTCCTCGGCGCGGAAGGTGGAGATCCGGGCGATGCCCGCCTCCGCGCAGGCGAACAGCCAGGCGACGACGATCAGGGCGATCGCGCCGAGGACGAGGTGCGGGCTCATGACACGGTCGGGGCGGGGGACGGGCCGGTGATGCCCTTCTCCGCGCGCCAGCCGTCGACGATGGCGGCCTGCAGGCCGAACATCTCGGCCTTCTCGTCGGGCTCCTCGTGGTCGTAGCCCAGCAGGTGCAGCACACCGTGGACGGTGAGCAGCTGGAGCTCCTCGTCCATGGTGTGCTGCGTCGGCGCCTCGGCGCCCTGCCTGGCGGCGACCTCGGGGCACAGCACGATGTCGCCGAGCAGCCCCTGCGGGGGCTCGGCCTCGTCCTTCGCGGGCGGCCGCAGCTCGTCCATCGGGAACGACATGACGTCCGTCGGTCCCGGCAGGTCCATCCACTGGATGTGGAGCTCTTCCATGGCGGCGGCGTCCACCACGATCACCGAGAGTTCGGAGAGCGGGTGGATGCGCATCCGCGCGAGCGCGTAGCGGGCGATGTCGAGGACCGCCTGCTCGTCGACCTCGGTTCCGGACTCGTTGTTGACGTCGATCGACATCTGCTGCTCGGTCTACTTCCCCTTGTGCCCGGCCCTGCCCCGGCCGCTCTTCTGCGTGCCGTTCTCGGTGCCGTGCTCGCTGTCGTACTGCTCGTACGCGTCGACGATACGGCCCACCAGCCGGTGGCGTACGACGTCGTGCGACGACAGCCGGGAGAAGTGGACGTCCTCGACGCCCTCCAGGATGTCCTGCACCTGCCGCAGCCCGGACTTGGTGCCGCTCGGCAGGTCGACCTGGGTGACGTCACCCGTGATGACGATCTTCGAGTCGAACCCGAGCCGGGTGAGGAACATCTTCATCTGCTCGGCGCTGGTGTTCTGCGCCTCGTCCAGGATGATGAAGGCGTCGTTGAGCGTCCGGCCCCGCATGTACGCCAGCGGCGCGACCTCGATGGTCCCGGCCGCCATCAGGCGGGGGATGGAGTCGGGGTCGAGCATGTCGTGCAGGGCGTCGTAGAGCGGGCGCAGGTACGGGTCGATCTTCTCGTAGAGGGTGCCGGGCAGGAAGCCCAGGCGCTCCCCGGCCTCGACCGCGGGGCGGGTCAGGATGATGCGGTTGACCTGCTTGGACTGCAGGGCCTGTACCGCCTTGGCCATGGCGAGATAGGTCTTGCCGGTACCGGCGGGGCCTATGCCGAAGACGATGGTGTGCTTGTCGATCGCGTCCACGTAGCGCTTCTGGTTGAGCGTCTTGGGACGGATCGTGCGGCCGCGCGAGGAGAGGATGTTCTGCGTGAGTACCTGGGCCGGGGTCTCCTGGCCCTCGCTCTCCCCGTCCTCGGTCGTCTTCAGCATCGCGATCGAGCGTTCCACCGCGTCCTCCGTCATCGGCTGTCCGGTGCGGAGCACCAGCATCATCTCGTCGAACAGGCGCGAGACGAGGGCGACCTCCGTGGCGTCGCCGGCCGCGCTGATCTCATTGCCCCGGACGTGGATGTCGGCCCCCGGGAAGGCCTTCTCGATCACGCGGAGGAGGGAGTCGCCGGACCCCAGCACGGTCACCATGGGGTGCTTGGCCGGGACGGTGAGCTGTACTCTCGCCTGCTCCTGCGCGGAGGTGCGGTCTGTGGGTGTCTGAGTCATGGGCCGGCTCTGAAGGCCTGCGGTTCCTCCTCGTCAGGGCCGCGCAGCTGAGGGCGGCCTCGCGACTCCCAGGGTACGACGCGGGGGTGACAACTCCGTAGACCTTTTCACAGCGGGGTGATCGCGGGCGGGTGGGGACGGGGTGACGGCCGCCCGCACCGGCGGACCGGGGAGGAGAGCGGGGGGTGGGTCAGGCCGACCGGCCGAAGCCGATGGTCGGGACCGCCCGGCGCAGGGGCCAGGGGCGGATCAGGTCGTCGGGGACCAGGTCCGCCAGGAACGCGTAGCGTCTCAGCGCGGCCGGGTCCTGGGCCCGTACGGACTGGACCTCGCGCCACCAGGCGGCGATCTCCGACCAGCCGGGCGCCGACAGGGAGCCGCCGAACTCCTGGACGGAGAGGGCCGCGGTCAGGCCGGCGAAGGCGAGGCGGTCGGCGAGCGGCCAGCCGGCCAGGCTGCCGGTGACGAAGCCCGCGACGAAGACGTCCCCGGCGCCGGTCGGGTCGAGGGCCTCGACGGCGATGGCCGGCACCTCGGCACTCTCACCGGTCCGCCGGTCCACCGCGTACGCCCCGTCCGCGCCGAGGGTGACGACGGCGACCGGCACCCGGTCGGTGAGGGCGTGCGCGGCGGCGCGGGGGCAGTCGGTGCCGGTGTAGCGCATGGCCTCCTGCGCGTTCGGCAGGAAGGCCTCGCAGTGCCGCAGGTCGGGCAGCGCGGCCAGGTCCCAGGCGCCGGTGTCGTCCCAGCCGACGTCGCCGAAGACCCGGGTGCCCCGCGCCGCGGCGCGGGCGATCCAGGAGTCGCTGCGCCCCGGGGCGAGGGAGGCGACGGCGGCCCGCGCCCGGGGCGGGCAGGGCGGCAGGTCCGCGCCGGGCGGGAGCCGCTTGCGGGCGGCGGGGTCGGACGGGCGGGAGGGCTGCTCCGGGGGCGGCTCGTGACCGTGGGAGATCATCGTGCGCTCCCCCTCGTACGCCATGGAGACCGTGACCGGGGAGTGCCAGCCGGGCACGGTGCGCGACGGGGAGAGGTCGATGGCCTCGCCCTTTTCCAGGGCGTCCCAGCAGTAGTCCCCGTAGTGGTCGTCGCCGAAGGCGGCCGCGAGGGAGGTGCGCAGGCCGAGGCGGGCCAGGGCGGTGGCCATGTTGGCGACGCCGCCGGGGCTCGACCCCATCCCGCGCGCCCAGGACTCGGTCCCGCGCACCGGGGCGGAGTCGAGCCCGGTGAAGATGATGTCGAGGAAGACGGTGCCGGTGAGGTAGACGTCCCAGGGCGGGTCGCCGGGCGCGCGCAGCGCGGCGAGCGGGTCGACATGGGGCATGCAGGAGGACCCCGAGCGGACGGCGGCGGCCCGGGGCGCGCTGTCCGGGGCGCCCGTGCCGGCACCCTCGGTGCTTCCCTCGGTGCTTCCCTCGGTGTTTCCCTCTCCGGCTGACGCGGCCGGCGTGGTGGACGCCCTCACGTTGCGCTCCCTGGCCTGGTGCGGTTCTGGCCAGTGTGCACCACGTCGCCGACAACGTGCCGCCCGTCACGTCGGAGCCGCCCCCGCCCGGGGCTCCGGCGTGCCGCCGGGCCTCTCACCAGCGGGGCACCGTCGGGGTGACCCAGTCGGGATCGGCGATCCGCATGGCCGCCGCGTCGTCCCGGTCGCGGAGTGTGCCGTCGTCCTCCAGCCACCGCCGGTGCAGCGCGGTGAGCCGGTCGTGGTCGAGGGTGACGCCGAGGCCGGGCGCGTCGGACACGCGCACGGCGCCGTCCTCGAAGGTGAGGCGCTCGGTGAGGACGTCCTCGGACTGCCACGGGTAGTGGGAGTCGCAGGCGTGGTGCAGGCCCGGGACGGTGGAGGCGACGTGGGTCATCGCGGCGAGGCTGATCCCGAGGTGGGTGTTGGAGTGCATGGAGATGCCCACGCCGAAGGTGCGGCAGACGGCGGCGAGGTTCAGGGTGTTGCGCAGCCCGCCCCAGTAGTGGTGGTCGGAGAGGACGACCTGGACGGCGTTCGTGGTGAACGCCTCCTTGATCTCGGGGAAGGTCGTCACGCACATGTTGGTGGCGAGCGGCACGCCGGTGCGGGCGGCGACCTCGGCCATGGCGGGGGTGCCGAGCGTCGGGTCCTCCAGGTACTCCAGGAGTCCGCCGACCTCCTCGGCCACCTCGACCGAGGTCCCGACGGACCAGGCGCCGTTGGGGTCGAGCCGCAGCGGGTGGCCGGGGAAGGCCTCGGCGAGGGCGCGGACGGCTGCGGTCTCCTCCTCGGGCGGGAAGACACCGCCCTTGAGCTTGAAGGAACCGAAGCCGTACCGCTCCTTGAAGGCGCGGGCCTGCGCGACGACGCCGGCCGGGTCCAGGGCGGCGCCCCAGTCGTCCTTCTCGGCCGGGACGCCGTCGGGGTGGCCGGCCCATTTGTAGAAGAGGTACGCGCTGTACTCCACGGTGTCGCGGAGCTTGCCGCCGAGCAGTGCGTGCACGGGCAGGCCGAGGGCCTTGCCGAGGGCGTCGAGGCAGGCGACCTCGAAGGCGGAGGCGATGGACAGCCGCAGCTTGTCGGCGGTCTGCACGCCGCGCAGTCCGCCGACGTCGACGGCGGTGTCGACCCGGGTTGCCGCGACGGCGACCTCGTCCAGAAGCGCGAACAGTGCGTTCACGTCCGTGACCTTGCGGCCCTTGAGCTGCTCGGCGAAGGGGCGGGCCAGCTCGAGGTACTTGGTGTCGCCGTAGGTCTCCCCCACCCCGGTGGTCCCGTCCGCCGTGACGACCTCGACGATCAGCCGGGGCGTGTACGGCTGGTGGACGCCCTGCGTGTTCAGCAGCGGTGGGTCGGCGACCAGGATCGGCGTGAGCCGTACCTCGGTGACGGTCAGGTCGCGGGCGGTCGGCACGGCGGGCACGGTCTGCGCGGTCACAGGGCGGCTCCTACGAGGTCCGGGCCGGCGGTGAGCGGGGCCTCGGGATCGGTGAGGTCCAAGGGCGAGGGGTCGGCGAGCGGGGCGCGTACGGGGCCACGGGCGGCGTCCGCACGGCCGGGCCGCGCGGACGTGGTACACGTATGAGAACAGAGGTTAGATAGGCGAACAGGGGTCGTCAATGGGCGGGCGGTAACCGGTCCCGGACCGTCAGCCGCCGGTGACGTCCCCTATCGCCTCGACGGCGACCTCGGGCTCGTCGACGTGGATGTAGTGCCCGCTGTTCTCGGCGGTGCTCGGTTCACTGTTGCCGGACAGCGCCGTTTGCAAGAGGTGGAGTGCGAGAACAGAGAGTTCTTGCCGAAGAAGATGATGTCGTTGGCGCCGTTCCAGCCCTCGACGACGTTGAGCCCTTCTTGGATCTCGCGCTGAAGGTCGCGGTCGCGCAGATAGCGGGCGACGAAGATGGTCTTCTGGGCGCGGCCGACTTCGAGCATCGCCTGGTAGACGGGGTGCGAGGCTGTGCGGGTGAAGCGCCGCAGGATCGCCTCGGTGGAGGCGGTGCCGACCCGGATCGCGGTGGCGTACTTGATGAGCTGGTCGTAGTTGTTCTCGATGACGTCCCAGCGGATCGGGCGGGTCATCGCGTCCGCCAGGCGCTCGTAGGTGTCCTCGTCCTCGCGGCCGGGCCGGTACAGCTTGACCTTGTTGATCTGCTTGATGCGCGGCAGCAGGTCGTAGCCCAGGAGCCTGGTCAGTCCGAACCCGATTTCCGACTGGCCGTGCGAATCGACGTAGTTGCCCTCGGCCTGCATGGTGGTGGCGTGCCGCATCATGCCCTCGATCGCGGCGGCGACCTCCGAGGCGGTGCAGTTCAGAAGCTGGCTGTGAATGGCCATCGAACCCTTTTCGATGTGCCAGTACACGAGCACGCCGCGGCCCCCGTAACGGGAGTGCCACTCGGTGAAGATGTTGCGGTCCCAGGCTTTGAAGTGCGTGGAGTCCGAGGCCACGGTGGTGGTGCCCTGGCCCCAGACCGCTTCGGAGCGGGCCGCGAAGGTGGCATTCGCTATCTCGACGCCGGCGGCCTTCAGTCCGCCGGCGGTCAGATAGCGGCGGGCCGTGTAGCGCAGCTCTTCCTCGGTGTGCTTGTGCTCGCCGGACGCGACGGAGCTGATCCCTGAGTTGGTGCCGTAGGCGTACGCGATCAGGAGCAGGCGTTCCAGGAGCTTCGCCTCGTCGATCGCCTCCCGCGTGCCGACCGGGGCGAGGGCCTTGAGCATCCCGGTGCGCAGGGCGGCCTCTTTGAGGATGTCGATGAGGGCGACGGTGCCCCATTTCTTGCGGATCGCCTTCTTGAGCTTGCGCAGGTTCTTCGGCTCTTTCTGCGGCTCGGGCTCGGTGAACTTGATCGCGCCGTTGCGGTGCTTGCCGCTGATCGTGACCCACGGCAGCTTCGGCAGTTTGGTGTCCAGCGCGCCGAGCTCGGCGCGCATCTCGGCCTGGAGTTGGGCGGTGAACACCTTCGCCTCGCGCGGCTTGTTGAGCTTCTCGTAGTACTCCGCGCGCCTGACTTCGAAGTCGTCCGGGAGGTCGTCGTCGGGGTTGCGCCACTTGTCGGCGCCGACGACCCAGATCTCCTTGCAGCGCAGCCGGTCGCGCAGGGCCTGGAAGACGCACGCCTCGTACACGGTGCGCATGACTCGCTTGGGTCCCTTGTCGGGGGTGAAGAGCGCGAACTCCATCCAGTCCTTGCGTACGACGCCTTCGAGCGGGATGGTCTCGCCGAGGGGAAGGTAGGTGGTGGAGGAGCCCTTGTGCCGCTCGATCAGCTTCAACGCGTCCATGACGGGCTTGTGCTGGTCGTTGGAGGAGCGGAAGTCGAGCACGCCGAGGAGCTTCATCAGCCCGCTGCGGTAGTGGTGGGAGTAGGAGGACTTGAACACCTCCCGCTTGGAACGGGCGAACTCGGCGTTCGTCGCCTTCAACTCCGCAACCAGGCCCTTCAGCGTCTTCTCTCCGCCGGCCGCTGGGAAGACCACGGAGCGGACCGAGCGGGCCTGGTAACGGCGTCGGACGATCAGTTCAGGCGACGGCTGGATGCCCAGCCAGTTCAGGCGACGGCTGGATGCCCAGCGGCCTTGCCCGTGGCATCCCTGCGCATGGCGGTCATGTCCAGGTCCGCCAGACCGGGGAACCGGCGACAGTTGAATACACGAGCTCATCAGTATGGGATCCCTGTGCGGTCGACGAGGGTGTCAAACGGCGCGCTGTTGGAACTTCGTGAGGACTGGGCGAGGCTCGCGGTGGCCCGGCAGCGAATCTGTCGGGCCACCTCCCGGTCAGTGAGTGTCGGTGCGTTTTTCGAGGCGAGTGCCGTGGCGAAGGGTGATCGACATCAGGTCGCTGGGGGCGTTCAGCTCCAGGCGGTGCCAGCGGCCGCGGGGGACGATCACGGCGGTGCCTGCCTGCAACTGCACCATGTCCTCGGCGCCACCGGGCGTGGTGGCACGGAAGTAGAGGCGGACGCCGCCAGTCAGGCAGCACACCGCCTCTTCGGCCTCCGGGTGCATCTCCCAGTGGTCGGCGTGGACGTCGACGTCGGTCTCCACGTGGAACGTCGTGATCTGCCAGGCGCCGGAGTCGCTGCTCGTCATCTGCCGTTCGGCGGCTCGGACATCGCCGTCGGGGCGGAACTGCAGCGCGGAGACGAACAGGTCGATGGGGGTCGTCGTCATGATGGCGTTCCTTCCAGTTGGTTCTTTGTGGGGGCGGCGGGTTGCGGGGGGTCAGGCAGGGCGGCCTGGCGTCGGGGCAACACCCCGATCGCCACGACTGCCGCGAGTACGAAGAGGCCGGCGGTGACGGCCAGGCCCAGGGCATAGCCGTCGTTGAGGGAGGCGGGGTCGGTGGCCGTGCCGGTGCGGAGTGCGGCGATGGTGGCCAGGGCGGCCAGGCCGACGCAGCCGCCGAGTTGGCGGGAGCTGTTGAAGAGGCCGGAGGCCATGCCGGCCTCGCGGGAGGCGACGCCGGTGGTTGCGGCGGCGGCGACCGGGGCCAGGACCAGTCCGACGCCGACGCCGGTGATGAGGCAGGGACCGAGCACGTCGGTGAGGAAGCCGCCGCCGGGGCTGATGAAGGCCAGCCAGGCCAGGCCCACGGCGGCCAGCAGAGCGCCGGGCACCAGGGCAGCTCGGGGGGTGCGCGCCGTGGTGACGCGGGTCGCGATGATGGTGCCCGCGACCAGGCTCACGGAGAAAGGCAGGAACGCGGCGCCGGTCGCTGCGGCACCCATGCCCAGGACCTGCTGCATGTACAGGGACACGAAGTAGAACGCCGTGAACTGCCCGGCCGCGGCCAAGAAAACCAGCACGTTGGCGCCGGCCACCCAGCGACTGCGCAGCAGGCCGAGGCGCAGCAGCGGCGCGGGGGCCCTGGATTCGGCGAAGGTAAAGGCGGCCAGGATCGCGGCCGCAGCGGCGAGGGTCGCCACGGTGGCCAGGGATCCCCATCCTCGGGCGTCGGTGCGGACGACACCGAACACCAGCAGCCCGACTCCTCCGGTCGCCAGGACAGCGCCGAGCACGTCCAGCCTCTCGCGCCGGTCGGGCTGTGCTCCGGCGGGCACGCCTGCCAGCACCAGCGCGAGAGCCGCCGCCACGATGGGCAGGTTGACCAGCATCACCCAGCGCCAACCCGCGTACTCGGTCAGCAGGCCACCTGCCAGTACCCCCAACGCTCCCCCTGCGGCGTTCACCGCGCTCCACACCCCGAGCGCCCGGACACGCCGAGGGCCCTCAGGGAACGTGGTGGTGAGCATGCCCAGCGCGGCTGGGGCGGCAGCGGCAGCACCCAGGCCCTGACCGGCGCGGGCAGCGATCAGTTGCCAGGGCGCCTGGGCCAGCCCGCCCACCAGCGAGCACAGCCCGAAGACGACCAGGCCCCCCACGAACAGCCGACGGTGACCGTACAGGTCACAAGCACGCCCCCCCCAGTAGCAGCAGTCCGCCGAAGGTGAGCGCGTAGACGTGCACGATCCACGACAGGTCGAGCGGCGCGAATCCCAGCGCGTTGCGGATTGCGGGCAGTGCGACGTTGACCACCGACATGTCCAGAGCGAAGACGAACTGGGCGACGGCCGCCGCCGCCAGCACCACTCCGGATCGCCCCCGTAAGTTTTTATACATGTAAAGAAACTAGCGTTAGGGGATCGCCGTTGTCGAGACCTGGGGAATGATGGGGGCATGCCGCAGCCGTCCGCACCGCGCAAATCCCCTGGCCGACCTCCCCGTATATCCCGCGAGGAGGTCATCAAGACGGCCCGCCGGATCGTGACCGAGGAAGGCGTGGACCGGCTGACCATGCGGCGGCTGGCCACGGAGATCGGCAGCACACCGATGGCGCTCTACCACCACGTCCGCAACAAGGAAGAACTGCTCGTCCTGCTGCTGGACGACTACGCGGCGCAGGCGCTGCGCCGACCCGAACTGCCCGCCCACCCTCGCGAGCGGATCGTCGTTGCCGCCGCCGCGATCCACGAGGCGCTCGCCGCCTGTCCCTGGATCGTGGAAGTGCTGACCGCCGATGACCTGATGTCCACGTCAGCGCTGTGGTTTGTCGAGCAGATCGTCGACGGCCTGGTCGAATGCGGACTGTCCCCCGAGCGGGCCGTGCACGGTTACCGCGCGATCTGGTACTACACCGCTGGAGAGATCGTGGTCCGGGCGACAGCGGCCCGGCGGCGCGCAGACGACGACCGAGGGACCTACCGGGAGCAGGTCTTCGGCAATCTCGACCCGGGTGAGCTGCCCCGGTTGGCACAGATCGCGGACCGCTGGGCACCGCTGACCGGCGAGGACACTTACCTCGACGGGCTCCGAGCTCTGGTGGATGGCCTTCTCGCCATCCGCTGACGATTTTCCGTCGCCGATGATGTGCGCCTGGCCCTTGGCCGGACACTCCCCACTGGATCTCATGTGTCCTTGAGTGTCGGCAAACGACCGTCTGTCGACACTCATACGCGTGATCACGAACCCGCAGGTGGGCACTGTCGACAACTCGCGTCGGAAATCAACGTCGGTGAACGGTCGTCGGAGTAGTTTCCGACAATGCTTCTTGGCTACTGCCGCACTTCGACGGCCGATCAGAATCCCGACCACCAGATCGACGCACTTCTCCGCGACGGCGTCGACCGCGACAACATCCACGTCGACGTCGCCAGCGGCGCGAAAGCCTCCCGTCCCAAGCTCGATCTCGTCATGCAGTTGATGCGCGAGGGTGACACGTTGAAGGTCACCCGGCTCGACCGGCTCTCCCGCTCCGTGCTGCACCTGGTGACCCTCGGCGCCGAGCTGCGCGAGCGCGGGATCGGGCTGCACGTCATCGAGCAGGGCATCGACACCTCCACCATGGAAGGCCGGGCCATGTTCGGGATGCTCAGCGTGCTCGCGGAGCTCCAGCGGGAGCTGATCGTGGCGAACACGAACGACGGGCTCGCCTCCGCGCGGGCCCGCGGCCGGGTCGGCGGGCGCCGGCCGAAGCTCACGGCCGACCAGGCCGAGCTCGCCCAGCAGCTCTACGACGCCCGGGAGAAGACCGTCCAGCAGATCGCCGACATGTTCAACGTGCCCCGTTCCACGGTCTACGGACACCTCGACAAGACCAAGACCGTGCCCCGCCAGCCGAAGAAGACCGCTGCGGCGAAGCCCTGAAAGCTACCGGCGGGTTACTTGTCACTTGGTTCGCCACTCGTTAACGACACCCCTACGGCGAGGGCGGCGTGGACGGCGTGGGGACTACGGGAAGACGTACGCCTCCACCTCGGCGAGGTACCTGCCCCGCCGCTCCTCGTCGTCGTCCAGGAAGGCGGCGAGGAAGGAGTTGCGGGCCAGCTCGCGCAGCCGCTCCGGGCCGAGGCCGAGCGTGTCGCGCACCGCGTCGAAGGTGTCGCCCGCGTAGCCGCCGAAGTAGGCCGGGTCGTCGGAGTTCACCGTGCACAGCAGGCCGGCGTCGAGCATCGCGGGCAGCGGGTGGCCGGCGAGGGTGTCCACGGCGCGCAGCCGGACGTTCGACAGCGGGCACAGCGTCAGCGGGATCCGGTCCCGCACCAGTCGTTCCACCAGCTCCGGGTCCTCCACGCAGCGCAGCCCGTGGTCGACCCGTTCGACGCCGAGGACGTCCAGCGCCTCGGTGATGTACTCCGGCGGCCCCTCCTCACCGGCGTGCGCCACGCGCCGCAGCCCGAGCGCGGCGGCCGCCTCGTACACCGCACGGAACTTCCCGGGCGGATGCCCGACCTCGGCCGAGTCCAGGCCGACACCGGTGATCCGGTCCAGATGGGGCTTCGCCGCCTCCAGGGTCGCCAGGGCCGACTCGGCGGACTCGTCCCGCAGGAAGCACATGATCAGCCGGGTCGAGACGCCGTGCGTCTCCTGACCGCGCCCGAGCGCCCGCCACAGCCCGTCGACCACGGTGCTCATGCCGACGCCGCGCGCCATGTGGGCCTGCGGGTCGAAGAAGATCTCCGCGTGCCGCACGCCCTGCGCCGCGGCGCGGGCCAGGTAGGCGTCGGCGAGGTCCTCGAAGTCCCGCTCGGTGCGCAGCACGGCCATGAGTGCGTAGTACAGGTTCAGGAACGACTGGAGGTCCTGGAACCGGTACGCCTCGCGCAGGGCGTCGGTGTCGGCCCAGGGCAGGTCGACGCCGTTGCGGGCGGCGAGGGCGAAGGCGAGCTCGGGTTCGAGGGTGCCTTCGATGTGAAGGTGCAGTTCGGCTTTCGGTACGGGCATCGAAGCATCGTACGGGCGGCCTCAGCGGCGCTTGGGGAGCGGCACCCGCAGCAGATCGCGTGCCACGGTCAGCTCGCCCTCGTACCCGGCGGCCCGCGCCTGCCGCTCGAACTCCTCCGGGTCGCTGTAGCGCTGGCTGAAGTGGGTGAGCACCAGATGCCGTACGCCTGCGTCCCGTGCCGCCCGGGCCGCCTGGCCGGCCGTCAGATGACCGTGCTCGACGGCGAGTCGCTCGTCCTCGTCGAGGAACGTGGACTCGATGACGAGCAGGTCGCAGCCCTCGGCGAGCGCGTGCACCCCCTCGCAGAGCCGGGTGTCCATGACGAACGCGAACCGCTGGCCGCGCCGCACCTCGCTGACGTCCTCCAGCGCGATCCCGTCGAGCGTGCCCTCGCGCTGGATGCGGCCGACGTCCGGCCCCTTGACGCCGTGCGCGGCGAGCCGGTCGGGCAGCATCCGCCGGCCGTCGGGTTCGACCAGCCGGTAGCCGTACGACTCGACGGGGTGCGACAGCTTCCGCGCCTCCAGGGTGTATCCGGCGGTGCGGGCGAGCGGGCCGTCCGCGGCGACGGGTTCCTCGGTGATGCCGACGGTCTCGCGGTAGGCGGTGGCGTACCGCAGCCGGTCGAAGAAGCGCTGCCCGGAGCCCGGGTAGTGCGCGGTGACGGGGTGCGGGACCCGGTCGAGGTTGATGCGCTGGATCACGCCGGCGAGGCCGAGCGAATGGTCGCCGTGGAAGTGGGTGACGCAGATCCGGTTCAGGTCGTGCGCGGCGACCCCGGCGCGCAGCATCTGGCGCTGGGTGCCCTCGCCGGGGTCGAACAGGATGCCCTCGCCGTCCCAGCGCAGCAGATAGCCGTTGTGGTTGCGGTGGCGGGTGGGAACCTGGCTGGCGGTGCCGAGCACCACCAGTTCGCGTACGGACAAGGAAGCCGCCGCCTATCCGGGGGGCCAGTGGAGACCGCGGCCGCCCAGGACGTGGGCGTGCGCGTGCCAGACGGTCTGGCCGGCGCCGCTGCCGGTGTTGAAGACGATGCGGTAGCTCTCCAGCTGCTCCTGGGCCGCGACGGCCTGTGTCTCGCGCAGGACGTCCGCCGCGATCTCGGGGGCGGCCGCGGCGAGGGCCGCCGCGTCCTTGTGGTGCGCCTTCGGGATCACCAGGATGTGCGTGGGCGCCTGCGGGTTGATGTCGCGGAACGCGACGGTGGTGTCCGTCTCCCGGACGATCGTCGCCGGGGTCTGCCCTGCGGCGATCTTGCAGAACAGGCAGTCGTCCTGCGGTTCCCCTGCCATGGCAGGCCCTCCTCGGTGCGTGGTGATCGCGTACGGGGGCATCGTAGTCGCCCCCGCCGCGGCGGGCAGGCGTCCGGGGACAGTCCGGAGGGACACGGGGACGCGCGGGATCGAGCAGGGGGCACGGGCGGACGCGGGGACGTGCAGGGACGGGCCGGACACCGGGGCACACGGATGCGCCGACGCGCGGGACAGGGCCGGCACCAGGGCGCGGACGGGCACCCCCGGACGCCGGCCGACGCCGAGACGCGGACGGGCGCCCCCGGACGCCGACGGACACGGGTTGCGCGGATACGCGAGGACGCGAGCGACGCCGGGACGCGGGCGGACGCGGGCGGACGCGGGAAGCCGTCGTCCGCACGGTCGTGCCCCGGCGCCGGACTGCCTACCCCATCGCCGGCGGCGTCTTCGCCGGGGTCTCCTCGAGCGCGGCCAGCGCCAGCCGTACCGCCTCGTCCAGCTGGACGTCCCGGCCCGCCGCGTGGTCCTGCGGGCGCTGGACGACCTCCACGTCCGGGTCCACGCCGTGGTTCTCCACGCCCCAGCCGTAACCCTCCAGCCAGAAGGCGTACTTGGGCTGGGTGACGAGGGTGTGGTCGACCAGCCGGTAGCGGCTGTCGATGCCGACGACGCCGCCCCAGGTGCGGGTGCCGACGACCGGGCCGATACCGAGCGCCTTGATCGCCGCGTTGACGATGTCGCCGTCGGAGCCGGAGAACTCGTTGGCGACGGCGACGACCGGACCGCGGGGCGCGTCCTGCGGGTAGCTCTCCGGACGCATGCCGCGCGGCAGGTCCCAGCCGACGATCCGCCGGGCCAGCTTCTCCACGACGAGCTGGGAGGTGTGGCCGCCGCGGTTTTCCCGGACGTCCACGATCAGGCCCTCGCGGACCACCTCGACCCGCAGGTCCCGGTGGATCTGGGCCCAGCCGGGAGCCTGCATGTCGGGGACGTGGAGGTAGCCGAGCCGGCCGCCGGACAGCTCGTGGACGTGGGCCCGCCGGTCGGCGACCCACGCGTGGTAGCGCAGCGGCTCCTCGTCGGCGACGGGGACGACGACCGCGTGCCGCGCCTCGCCGCCGCCGGCCGGGGAGACGGTCAGCTCGACGGGTTTGCCGGCGGTGCCGACCAGCAGCGGGGCCGGTCCGCTCACCGGGTCGACGGGCTGTCCGGCCACGGCGACGATCGCGTCACCGGTGCGGATCGCGACGCCGGGCGCGGCCAGCGGGGAGCGGCCCTGAGGGTCGGACGTCTCGGCGGGCAGGATGCGGTCGACGCGCCAGCTGCCGTCCTCGTGGCGGGAGATGTCCGCGCCGAGCAGGCCCTGCCGGGCACCGCCGCCGAAGCCGCCGCGCGGGGTGACGTAGGCGTGCGAGGTGCCGAGTTCGCCCTGCACCTCCCACAGGAGGTCGACCAGGTCGTCGTGGGTGGCGAGCCGGTCGAGGACGGGCCGGTAGCGGTCGAGGACGGCGTCCCAGTCGACGCCGTTCATGTCCGGCCGCCAGTAGTTGTCCCGCATGATGCGGCCGGCCTCGTCGAACATCTGCCGCCACTCGGCGGCCGGGTCGATGAACTGGCGGACCCGGTCGAGGTCGACGGTGATGTTGCTGTCGCTGTCGTCGTCGCCCGAGGCGCGCCGGTCGCTGGGAACGACCTTGAGCCGGCTGTCGGTCCACAGCAGCACCCGCTTGCCGTCGCCGCTGACCTCGAAGTGGTCGGCGTCCGAGGCCAGATGCTCGATGCGCGACTGGGCGAGGTCGTAGCGCTCCAGCTCGGTCTTCGGGTCGGGGTCGTCGGGGGTGGCGCGGGAGGCACCGAGCACACCGCGCACCGGGTGCCGCAGCCACAGCACCCCGTCCTTGGCGGCGCGCAGGTTGGAGTAGCGGGCGGCCTCGACCGGGAACGGCACGATCCGGTCGGCGAGCCCTTCCAGGTCGATGCGGGTGGTCGGGGTGCCCTCGCTGTCGGGGGTCTCGTCCCGGTCCGGCGTCTCGAAGGGGCGGCCGTGCCGCTGCGGGCCGAACGGTGACGGGGTCGTCGCGGCGAGGGTGATCAGGTGTGGCCGGGCGCCCTCGACGAAGGCGAGGTCGAAGACGTACTCGTCGTAGACCGGGTCGAAGGAGCGGGTCGACAGGAACGCGAGGTGTTTGCCGTCGAGGGTGAAGGCGGGCGCGTAGTCCTGGAAGCGCAGCGGGGTCGCCTCGGTGACCTGGAGGTCGGTGGTGCCGGCGATCCTCAGCTGGCTCAGCGGGCGGGGGCCGGGATGGGACCAGGCGAGCCAGGCGGAGTCGGGTGAGAAGGTCAGCCCACAGACGTCGCCGTCGGCGCTGCGGTCGACCTCGCGGATCTCGCCGGTCTCCCGCTCGACGAGCAGGACGCGGCCGTCGTGCGAGGCGATGGCGGCGCGGCTGCCGTCCGGCGACATCGCGAGCTCCAGAACCCGGCCGAGCCGTCCGGCGGCGATCCGGCGCGGGGTCGCGCCGGGGGCGAGGCCGGCGGCCGGGGCGAACTCCAGGGCGTCGTCGCCTTCTGCGTCGGTCACCCACACCACCCACTCCTCGCCGTCCGCGCGGAAGGCGCGCGGGCGCCGGGCGCGGACGCCGGGGGTGGCCGCGAGGGCACGGGCGGGGCCCGACCGGTGGGTGACCCAGTGGACGGTGCCGCGCACGCAGACGGCGCTGCCGCGCGCGGTGTGGTCGGGGGAGGCGGAGCCGAACCAGCGGGCGGCGTTCACCGGGAACGGTGTCAGGTCGACGCGCTGGCCGCCGAGCCGGATGTCGAGCGGGCGGGGCTCGGCCCCGTCCAGGTCGTCGAGGATCCACAGCCGACCGGCGCTGGAGTAGACGACGCGGGTGCCGTCGGTGGCGGCGTGCCGGGCGTAGAACCCGCCCAGAGGTGTGTGCCGGCGCAGGTCGGAGCCGTCGGCGAGGGAGGAGTACAGCGCACCGGTGCCCTCGTGGTCGGAGAGGAAGGCAATCCCCCCCCAGGTTCTCGGCTCCGCTCGAACAGGGGGGACCCCCATGCCCACCCAGATCGGGTACTCGATGTTCCCGTCGAGATCGGCGTGCAGGCGGACGAACTCGCCGGAGGGCTCGGCCGCCCCGTCGTCCCCCGTCTCCTGCTCGATCCACAACTTGCCCGCCGTGCCGCCCCGGTAGCGCTTCCAGGCGGCGGCCTCGCGGCCCATCGTCGCGGAGAGCAGTACGGTGCGCGGCCCGTGGGCGACGTCGCCGACGGGACCGTACGGCAGCGTGGTGGCGGGGCCTCCGTCGAGGGGGATCGCACAAGCCCAGGTACGGCGCAGGCTCGCCTGGCCGTGGGTGCTGAGCGCCAGGACCTTCCCGTCCGGGGTCCAGCCGCGTACCTGGGTCCTGGCGCTGCCCCAGTGCGTCAGGCGCCGGCCGGGGCCGCCCTCGACGGGGGCGACGTGCACCTCGGGGGCGCCGTCACGGGTGGAGGTCCAGGCGACGGTGGTGCCGTCGGGCGAGATGCGGGGCATCGTCACCGGCACGTTGTCGGCGCTGGCCCGCCAGGCGCGGCCGCCGTCGAGCGGGGCGAGCCACACGTCGTCCTCGGCGGTGAAGGCGACCAACTCGCCGTGCGGATGCGGGAACCGGAGATACGCGGCGGAGGCGACCGAAGCAGAGTGCGTCACCCGGTCACCCTACGCAGGCGCGGTCGGCGTGGACAGGGGTCTGGATCACTTGCCCTCGACAGGGCGGCAGGAGGGGTACTGGTCGCACCACACGGTCGTCGTGACCGTCACCGTGACGGTGGGCTGCGGGCCGCGGTTCGTGGGCTCGCCCACCGGGGGCGGGCTGGTGGCGTCGCAGTCGCCCAGGCCGTCGACCCGGAACACCTGCTTGCCGTCCACCTTCGCGGTGATGTCCCCGCGCACACAGGCGCCGTCGACGGCGTGGGTGATCTTCCCGGTGACGGTGATCTCCTTGCCGTCCTCGGTCTCCCCGTCGCAGTCCACGGTGGCCACCGTGCTCTCGTTCGCACGCGCGGACCGCGACGACGCGCTCGCGTCGTCCCCGTAGGAGGCGGTGCAGCTGAGCCATCGCACGCCGGCCTTCTGCCGGTTGAGCTCCTGGGTGACCGTCTCGTCGGTCGTGAGCGCCACCGCGGCCGAGCCGACCGAGCCCGGCTCGCACGCCACGGCCCCGCCCACGGCGAACACGGCGAACCCCACGGCCAGTACCGGCCGCCGCCACCGTGCCCCGCGCCGAGCCCTCGGCCAAGACCTCGGCCAACTCCTTGTCAGTGCCCCCTTGGACGCCATGGACGGCAGCCTGCCACCGCCACAGGCGTGACGGTAGGGCGCATACGGCCACCGCGGGCGCCCCTGCCCTGCTCCCGCCCTGCCCCCGTCCCGCCCCCGCCGCCGGGCCTGATCAGCGCCCTGGCGCCCGACACCTCGGCGCCTCGGTGGTCCCGGATCAGGACCAGCGGCCCGTGCGGGCCAGGAGTACGGCCGCCGCCGCGGTGCCGGCGGTGGAGGTGCGCAGGACGCTGCGGCCCAGGCGGTAGGGCTGGGCGCCGGCCCGCGCGAAGAGCTCCAGCTCCTCCGGCGAGACCCCGCCTTCGGGGCCGACGACCAGCACGATGGTGCCGGAGGAGGGGAGTTCGGCGGTCGCGAGGGGTTCGGTGCCGCTCTCGTGGAGGACGGCGGCGAAGTCGGCTTCGGCCAGAAGTGACGCAACCTGTTGGGTCGTGGCCGCGTCCGCGACCTCCGGGAAGCGTGTCCGGCGGGACTGCTTGCCCGCCTCACGGGCCGTCGCCCGCCATTTGCCGAGGGATTTCAGCCCGCGCTCGCCCCGCCACTGGGTGACACAGCGCGCCGCCGACCACGGCACGACCGCGTCGACGCCGACCTCGGTCATCGTCTCCACGGCCAGCTCGCCCCTGTCCCCCTTGGGCAGGGCCTGGACGACGGTGAGCCGGGGCGACTCCGCGGGCTCCTCGACGACGTCGCCGAGGCGCACGATCAGCCGGTCCTTGCCCTCGGTGCCGGTCACCTCACCCTCGGCCCGGCGGCCGGCGCCGTCGGTGAGGACGACCCTCTCCCCGGCCCGCAGCCGCTTCACGGAGACGGCGTGCCGTCCCTCGGGGCCGTCGAGCACGTGGTGACCGGAGCCGTCCGTGCCGAAGCCGTCCACGACGAAGACCGGGGCGGTCATCGGGCACCTCCCGCCGACAAAGCGGTCCGGGTGGCGGTGAGTTCGGCGGCCAGCACCTCCACCAGCTGCCCGGCGGGCAGCTCGCGGGCCATCCGGTGGCCCTGTCCCGCCCACAGCGCCATGCCCTGCGGGTCCCCGGCGGTGGCGGCGGCCTTGCGCAGCGGGGCGGTCAGATGGTGGACGTCCGGGTAGGCGGCGGGGGCGTACCGGCCGTGCTCGCGCAGGAAGCGGTTGACCAGGGCGCGGGCCGGACGTCCGGAGAAGGCGCGGGTCGGTTCGGTGCGGGTGTACAGGGGGTTGGTCAGCGCCTGCTTGTGCAGGGCGTGCGCGCCGGACTCGTGCGTGGCGAGGAACGCCGTGCCGAGCTGGGCCGCCGAGGCGCCGGCCGCGAGGACGGCGGCGATCTGGCTGCCGTGCATGATGCCGCCGGCCGCGACGACCGGGATGTCCACGGCCTCCCGCACCTGGCTGATCAGGGACAGCAGCCCGATGCCGGAGCAGTCCGTCTCCGGGCAGTCCCGGTGGGTGCCCTGGTGGCCGCCGGCCTCGGCGCCCTGCGCGATCACCGCGTCGGCGCCCGCGTCCCGAACGGCCCGCGCCTCGTCGGGGGTGGTGGCGGTGGCCAGCGTGAACGTGCCGGCGCGGCGCAGGGCGTCCAGGACGTCACGGGCGGGCACGCCGAAGTGGAACGACACCACCGGCACCGGGTTGTCGAGCAGGACGGCGAGTTTGGCGTCGTAGCCGTCGTCGCGGCCGCTGTCGGGGTCACCCAGCTCGGTGGCGTACCAGGAGGCCTCACCGGCCAGCTGATGGGCGTAGACGCCCACGGCGGCGGGGTCGGGGGTCTCGGGCTGGGGCATGAAGACGTTGACGCCGAAGGGGAACCCGGTCAGCCCGCGCAGCTGCTTGATCTCCTGGTACATCCCGTCCGCGGTCTTGTACCCGGCGGCCAGGAACCCGAGCCCGCCCGCCTCGGACACGGCCGCGGCGAGCTGCGGCACGGCGACTCCGCCCGCCATCGGGGCCTGCACCACGGGGTGCCGGAGGAGGTCGGTGAGGGCCAAGGACATGACGGCATGTTGCCACGTCCTTCGGACATCTCCGAATTGGATCGGAGACAGGCCGGAACCGGATCGGGGCGGATCGGGGGCGGGCCCGATCCGCCCCGCGGC
>NZ_JBHXQZ010000002.1:0-49206 GCF_042717095.1 Streptomyces sp. NPDC058632
ACGGGGCGGCGGGGACGGCACGGGGCGGCGGGGACGGCACGGGGCGGCGGGGACGGCACGGGGCGGCGGGGACGGCACGGGGCGGCGGGGACGGCACGGGGCGGCGGGGACGGCGGTCGGGGCGGTTCCTCCGACGGTCAGGGCAGCTCCTTGACCAGCAGCTCGAACCGCAGGTCGGCGCGGAGCGGAATACCGAACCGCTCGTCGCCGTACGGGAAGGGACTCGTCCTGCCCGTACGGCGGTAGCCGCGCCGTTCGTACCAGGCGATCAGGTCCTCGCGCGCCGTGATCACGGTCATGTGCATCTCGCGCGCACCCCAGGTGTCCCGCACCTGCCGCTCGGCGTGAGCGATGATCGTCTTGCCGAGCCCGGCGCCCTGGAGCCCGGGGCTGACCGCGAACATCCCGAAGTAGGCGTGCTCACCGCGGTGCTCGAGCTGACAGCAGGCGACGATCCGGCCCTCGTGCTCCACCGTCAGCAGCCGGCTGTCCGGCGACTTGACGACCTCCCGTACGCCCTCCGCGTCGGTCCGCTGCCCCTGGAGGATGTCGGCCTCGGTGGTCCACCCGGCCCGGCTGGAATCGCCCCGGTAGGCCGACTCGATCAGCGCGACGAGGTCGTCCACGTCGGCGTCGGTGGCGTCACGGAAGGTGAGTGCGCTCTCGGTGACGGATTCCATGGGGCGCTTCTCCGCTCGTCGCTCAGGTTTCTTCGCGGACGAGGTTATCCCGGCCGCTACGCTCGACCGCATGGTGCATGTACTGGGCAGCAGGCTCCTCCTCCGTCCCACCGACCCCGAGCGCTCCCGCGTCTTCTACGGCGAGCAGCTGGGCCTCGCGGTGTACCGCGAGTTCGCCACCGGCCCGGAGCGCGGCACGGTCTACTTCCTCGGCGGCGGCTTCCTGGAGCTGTCCGGCCGGTCCGACACCCCCACGGACACGGCGGACCCGGCGACGAGGCTGTGGCTCCAGGTCGCGGACGTGACGGCGGCCCACCAGGAACTGAGGGACAAGGGCGTCGGGATCGTCCGGCCGCCGGTGAAGGAGCCGTGGGGCCTGATCGAGATGTGGATCGCCGACCCGGACGGCACACCGATCGTCCTCGTGGAGATCCCGGCCGATCATCCGCTGCGGTACCGGCCGGGAATCTGAGACCGCCTGCGTCGCTCCCGATGCCCTGCGCCGGGGTTCGTCACGCCCGCGGGGCGCCCAGGCGTCCTTCCAGCCGGCCCAGCAGCTCGGCGAGCAGTGAGGCCAGCTCGCCGAGCGCCGGTCCGTCCAGGCCGGACAGCACGGCGCTCTCGTAGGCGAGCTGCGCGGGCACGACCCCGTCGATCGCGTCCCGCCCGGCGTCGGTCAGGCGGACTCGGGCCACTCTGCGGTCCCGGGGGTCGCCGCGGCGCTCCACCAGGCCGTGCGCACCGAGTTGCTTGAGGCGCTTGGTGACGGCGGCGCCCGAGGAGAAGGTCTCGCGCGCCAGTTCGCCCGGGGTGAGTTCGCGCCCCGTGCGGCGCAGCGCGCCGAGCAGGTCGAATTCCGGGCGGGTCAGTCCGGCCCGGCCGAGCGGGGTGTCCTCGGCCTGCTGGAGCAGGGCGGCGCAGCGGTTGATGCGCCCGATGACCTCCATGGGCCCGGTGTCGAGGCCGGGGTGCACGGCCCGCCACTGCCGGACCACCTCGGCCACGGTGTCCTGGCCGGCCGCCGGTGTGCCTTCGCCGGTGGGAACTCCCGCACCGGCCGCCGGGAGCGCCTCGTCCGCCGGAGGTCCCCCGTCGGCCCGGTGGGCCTCTTCGGCGGGGCGTCCTCCGTCGGCCGGGAGCCGTTCGGTCGCCGTCATGACCGTGCATCCTCCGTGTCGTCGCCCGGATCGTGTCCGGTGCCGGGGCCCGGCTTCGTGGCGGCACCCGGACGCCTGCCCGAACCTGCGTCCGGGCCTGGGCCCCGGTGCGTGTCCGGGCCGGAGCCGGCCGCGAGGTCCTGGCGTCGTACCGTCGCCGCGAGCGTACGGTGTCCCGCCTGTTCGGCGAGCACCACATGCTCCTGCGGCAGCGTGCGGAGCCGCCATTCGCCCGCGGCCGCGTCGGCGGTGGCCCGCAGGTCGACGAGGGCGGCGGCCAGGCCGCGTCGCGCGGTCTCCAGGGCGGCGGGTCCGGCCTGCGGGTCGGCCAGGAGCCGGGCCGCGTGTTCGCGCCTCAGGCCCACAGCGGTGAGCGCGTCCGCGACGCGGCTGCCCGCCCGCCGGTCGGTGACGGCCAGGGAGGCGCCGAAGCCGACCAGCGCGCCGACCAGGGTGTCCACCACGCGGTCGGTGACCAGGGAGCCGGTCGCCCGGTAACCGGGGAACTCGGTGACGAGCAGGGCCAGCGGGGTGACACAGACGCTGCCGAGCCAGTAGTTGCGGCCGATCAGCGCCTCGGCTCCGAAGTTGAAGACAAGACAGCACAGGACGAGGGCGAGCGGTCCGAGGCCGGCGATCGGGGCGACGGCCGCGAAGACCAGCACCCCGACGAGGTTGCCGACGACCCGCTGCACGGTCCGGCTCCAGGTGAGGGTGATGTTGGCCTGGTAGAGCGCGGCGGCGGTGGTCAGGGCCCAGTGGGGCCGTCCGGCCCCGAGGGCGAGGGAGGCGTATCCGGCGAGGCCGCAGCCGAGGGCGGTGCGTACGGCGAGGGGGGCGAGCGGCCCCAGCCGGGACCACGGGGAGCGGTGGGCAATGGCGCGCTCGGCGGCCGCACCGAGGAGTTCGCCGGCCTCCGAGCGGGGGTCGTCGGCGCCCGGGACACGGCCCGTGCCGCGCAGCGCGCGGGCCTGGGCGCGCAGCCGCGCGGGGTCGGCGTCGGCCGGCGCGGCGAGCGAGATCTCGGCGCGGACGACCAGCCGTTCGAGGGCGCGTCGGGTGGCGACCGAGCGGGGACCGGCGAGGAGCAGACACTGCCGGGCGGCCTGCACGGCGGCGTAGGCAAAGGCCCGCGCCCGCGCATGGCCCTCGCCGGTGCCGCCGGTCTCGGCGTAGGCGGCGGTGGCGTTCAGGGCGTCGGCGGTGGCGCGACGCTCGGGGCCGTGCGGCCGGACCAGTGCGGGTGCCATGCCGACCAGCCAGGCCCAGACCCCGGCCACCGAGGCCAGGGCGACATGGCCGGGGACCTGTCCGAGGGTCTGGGGGACGAACAGCGAGGCGGAGCTGACGAAGGTGAGGATCACGTTGCCGGGCGGGCCGATGCGCGTGACGTCGCACAGCACCTTCTGCACCGCGGCCAGCAGGGCACCGATGGTGACCAGGGTCACGGCGTCACCGGTCAGCGAGGCGGCGACCAGGGCCACGGCGAGGCCGCCGACCATGCCGAGCACCACTCCCGCGAGCGCCCCGGCACGGGCGGCGTACGGACGGTCGTGGGCGTAGAGGGCGCACAGGGATCCGGCCATGGTGTAGACCGCGAGGTCGAGCCGGCCGAGGGCGACGAGGATCAGGCTGGGCGGTGCGACCGCGGCCACCACGCTGAAGGCGGGTTTGAACCAGATGGTGGAGGGCCGCCCGACACGCAGCACGTCGACGAGCGGGAACCGCCGGTGCTCGGGCGTCGGCTCCGTCTCGGGGGCGGGACGGGGGGTCGTACTGCTCATGATGTACAACGCTATCAGGTCTTTTACTCGTAAAACATCCGCGTGACCTGCGGCGCTCCCCCCAATGCCCCCCGTGTACCCCTGTGCGCTCGCGTGCACGCCTTCGAGCGCGGGCATGCCTTGACCGACCGTGGAGGGGTCCTCCCATGCGGCGGGGGCGGCCCCGGGGGGAGGTTCGCGTGCACGGACCCGCGGCGTCCGGCTGGCTGCTGGTCGCGCTCTGCGCGGTGACCGGCGCCTACTGCCTGCTGCGGATGCGCAGCAGCGTCGAGGAGCAGCGCCGTACCGCGGGCGGCGAGGCGCTGATGGGCTTCGGCATGGCCGCGATGGCCGTACCGACGGCGGTCTTCACACCGCCCTCGTGGGCATGGCCCGCCTACGCGGCGGTGTTCGGCGCGGCGGGACTGCACTCCCTGTGGGCGGCGCGCGCGGGCGCCCGCCATCTGCACCATCCGCTGGGCGCCGCGGCCATGGTCTACATGGCGGTGGCGATGGCCCTCTCCCCCGGACCGGGGCAGGGGCACGCGCACGGAAGCGTGGGCCTACCCCTGCCGACCGGCCTCCTGCTGCTCTATTTCACCGGGTACGTGCTGGTCACGGGCGTACGACTGGTGCCGGTGACCTCCGTGACGGGGGGCCCGGCACCAGGCGCGGTCGGAGCCTTGGGCTGGGGTGACCGGCCGGAGCTCGCGCGGGTGTGCCGGCTGTCCATGGGCATCGCGACGGTGGCGATGCTGTTGACGATGTGAGGCGGGTGGCGGCCGACGGGCGGGACCGTTGCCTGCGTCACTTTGCCCCGGTGGGCCGCACCCGGGAGTGGGGTGCGCTCATAGGCTGAACGCATGATGCTCCCCGCGGCACTGTTGCTGCTCGGCGTCCTGATCGCCGTCGCCGGCCCCCGGTTACTGGCGCGGGCCCACTGGGCGGACCGTGAGCCGGTGGTGGCGTTGTGGGTGTGGCAGTGCGTGGTCGCGGCGGTGCTGCTGTGCTGCGCCCTGTCGATGACGTTCAGCGCGGCGGCCGCCTCGGGCGCGGTCGGCCGTCCGGTGTTCGCGACGGCACCGCGCGGGGTCGTGGAGGCCTACGCCCTCGGCACGGCCGGGCCCCTGGCGGCGACCACCGCGGTCGTGCTGGCGTGCGGCGGGCTGTGGACCGCGGCGATGCTGGTCCGCGAGGTCGTACGGGCTCGCGCGCGGCTGCGGGCCCGGCGGGCCGAGCTTCTGGTGCGGGCGCCGCTGCTGCCCGGCGAGGAGCCCGGCGCCGAGCGGCTGGTGGTCCTGGAGGGCGAACATCCCGACGCGTGGCGGCTGCCCGGCACTCCGCCCCGGCTGGTCGTCACCACGGCCGCGCTGCGCCGTCTGAAGGGCCGCCGGCTGGACGCCGTCCTCGCGCACGAGCGGGGGCACGCGCGGGCCCGGCACGACTGGCTGCTGCACTGCTCCTCCGCGCTCGCCGACGGCTTCCCGCAGGTGCCGGTGTTCGCCGCGTTCCGCGACGAGATGCACCGGCTGGTCGAACTCGCCGCCGACGACACGGCCTCCCGCCGCTTCGGCCGGCTGACGACCGCCCTGGCGCTGGTCGAGCTCAACGAGCACCGCGGGGTGTTCGGCCCCTGCCCGTCCCCGCAGGGCCAGGTCCCGGCCCGGGTGCACCGGCTGCTGACTCCCCCGAACCGGCTCCCGGCGTGGCACCGGCTGCGGCTGACGGCCGTGGCGTCGCTGGTACCGGTGATCCCGGTGCTGGTGGCGTTCGTACCGGGGCTGCGGGCGCTGGGGTAGGACCTGTCCGGCGTCGCGGTGCAGGCGGGCGACTTGCCCGGCCTGCCGTCAGGGCCTGTCCGCCGGGTCACGCCGAAGACGCGAGGGCCGGCACGCCCTTCCCCAGGCCTTTCGAGCAGGGGCGCCCCCGGCCGGACGGGCACCGCCGGTTACCGACTTGGTCGGCCGGGGCGGGGCTCCGGGAACGCGGGGCGCCGGGGTGAGGTGGTGGCGGGGGCCGACCGGGCCCGTGAGGCTGCCGGCGGGCGGGGGGACTGGCTCCGAACCCCGTGGGTCGGCGAAAATCTCTGTATGCCTTCCCCCCACATCTCTTCCGTCGGCCTCGAGTCACCGCCCCGTCCCCCGGAGCACCGCCCGTCCGCCGCTCTCCTCGGCGTTCCGGCCGTGTGCTCGGTCGTTCTGCTGATCCTGGTCGCCGTGGAGTGGCGCCCGCTGACCGGCCTGGACCGCGACATCGCCTCGGCCGTCCACCGCTGGGCGGTCGACGGACCGGGGCTGACGCAGACGGCCCGCGTCCTGACGGACTGGGTCTGGGACCCATGGACCATGCGCCTGCTGTGCGGGGCGGTCGCGCTGCTGCTGTGGTACCGGTACGCGGCCCGGTGGACCGCGGTGTGGCTGGTGGTGACGTGCGCCGTGGGGGCCATGGTGCAGCAGGTCCTGAAAGCGGTGGTGGGCCGCGCCCGCCCCGTGTGGCCGGACCCGGTGGACTCGGCCCACTACGCGGCGTTCCCTTCGGGGCACGCCATGACCGCCACCGTCACCTTCGGTCTCCTGCTGTGGCTGCTCCACCGGCACGGGGTGGGCCGGGCCCTGTGGGGCTGGGCCCTGGCCCTGGCGGCGCTCTCGGTCAGCGGCGTCGGCCTCACCCGCGTCTGGCTCGGCGTCCACTGGCCCACGGACGTGCTCGGCGGCTGGCTCCTCGGCATCGTGGTCGTGGCGGTGGGGGTACGGATCCACAGGCAGCGGCACCCGTGACCGCGAGAGGTCCCGCCCCGGCGTCCCGCCGGTCCGGCGGCCCTGTGTCCTGAACGAAAAGACCCGCGCCCCGCCGCCGCTCTCCTCGGGCGATCCCCCGCGCCGCCCGAGGAGGACGGCAGCCCGGCATGGCCCCACCAGGGGCCGGCCGGATGCGCTGAGTATAGTTGGCTGCCAGCCAGTCAACGCAGGAGTCCAGCATGTCCCCGCGCAGCGCCTCGGTCAATGAAGAGTTGCGGAGGCGTTCGAAGGAGCGGCTTCTGCAGGCCGCAGTCGAGCTGGTGAGCGAGCGCGGCTACGACGCGACGACGCTCGGCGACATCGCCGACCGCGCGGGTTCCGCGCGGGGCCTGGTGTCGTACTACTTCCCGGGGAAGCGCCAGCTGGTGCAGTCCGCCGTGCACCGCCTGATGCACCGGACACTCGAGGAGGCACTGGAGCAGGAACCGCGTACCGACGACGGGCAGGAGCGGATGGCGCGGGCCATCGACGCGGTCCTGGGCCTGGCCCGGGACCGGCCCGTACTGATGCGCCAGCACATGGCCGGGCTGCTGCAGGCCGAGGGTTTCCTGCCCTGCCCCGAGCAGCGGCGGCTGGCGGAACTGCTGAGCGACACCGTCTCCCGGTACGGCTCGACTCAGGTCGGCAGCGACTATCCGATGCTGCGCGCCCTGCTGATGGGCGCCGTGTACTCGGCGCTGGTGCCAGGTGTGCCGATGCCCGTCACGGTGCTGCGCGAGGAGTTGTTCCAGCGGTATCGGCTGGACTGGGAACTGGGTGTCCCGCCGGACACCGAGGTGCCCGGCGGGACGGGTGCGACGAGTCCCTCGGACCGGCCCGAGGACGGGAACCGGGCGGACGGACCGAACCACTCGGGTGGAACGCCCGGCCCAAAAGGAGCGGGCGGCACGGACGCGCCGAACCGGACGGATGTGTCACGGTTCTTCGCGACCGGGGCGGCGCCGGAGTCTTTGGCGCCCGCCCGTCGCCCCGAGCCGGACGGTCAGTCGAAGTAGTCCGGCTGCGTCTGCACGTTGAGCTCACGCATCTTGACCCAGCGGGCCGGATCCGTGCGCCGGTCGTCGATCTTCAGGACGTCGAAGCCCTTGGCCATGTCGTTCGAGTAGATGTAGCCGTTGTAGTAGTACGCCGACCACGAGCCGCCGGTGACGAGCTGGTCGGTGCTCAGCGGCCCCCGCTCGAAGTAGGCGATCTCCTTCGGCTTCGAGGAGTTGGTGAAGTCCCAGACGGAGACGCCGCCCTGGTACCAGGCCTGGACCATGAGGTCCTTGCCCTTGACCGGGATCAGCGAGCCGTTGTGGGCGACGCAGTTCTCGGTGTCGGCCTGGTGACGCGGGATCTTGAAGTAGCTGCGGAAGACGAGCTTGCGCTTGTCGCCCTTGCCGACGACGTCGTAGATGCCGTCCGCGCCGCGGTCCGGTCCGACCTCGGCGTTGCAGGTGGCTGCGCCGCCACCGCCCAGCTCGTCGGTGAACACGACCTTGTCGGCCCGCTGGTTGAACGTCGCCGAGTGCCAGAAGGCGAAGTTGACGTTGTCCTGCACCCGGTCGATCACCTTGGGGCGCTCGGGGTCCTTGATGGAGAGCAGGATGCCGTCACCCATGCAGGCGCCGGCCGCCAGGTCCTTGGAGGGCAGCACGGTGATGTCGTGGCAGCCCGTGGTCTTGGAGACACCCGGGTTCGTGGGCCCGCCCGGGTTGCCGCCGCCGTCGGGACCCTCACCGGGGAACAGCACCGGGAACCCGACCACGGCCGCCTTGTGCGGGGCCTTGCGCGGCACCTTGATGACGGAGATGCCGTCGTGCGGCGGCTGGCAGTCGGGGTAGGCGGCGTTCGGCGAGTACGAGGAGACGTACACGTAGACGTTCTTGCCCTCGGGCACCAGCGAGTGGGTGTGCGAGCCGCAGGCGGTCTCGACGGCGGCGACGTAGCGCGGGTTGCGCTTGTCGCTGATGTCGAAGACCTTCATGCCCTCCCACGAGGACTTCTCGGTCACCGGCTGCGTGGTGCTGTTGCAACTGTTGTCGCTGCGCGACGAGTCGGTGGAGAGGAACAGCAGATCGCCGGAGACGGAGATGTCGTTCTGGGAGCCGGGGCACAGCACCTGGGACACCGTCTTCGGCGACTTCGGGTTGCTGATGTCGTAGATGGTGAAGCCGTCGTAGTTTCCGGCGAAGGCGTACCGGCCCTGGAAGGCCAGGTCCGAATTGGTGCCGGTCAGCGCGTCCTTGGGGACGTGTGCGACATGGCGGATGTTGTCGGAGTGGACGATCTCGTCCTGGGCGGGTATCTCGCCCTCCGCGATGGCCTCGCGCGCTTCCGCCTGCGCGCTCTTCGATATCTCCTTCGAAGTGGGCGGCGCGTCCCCGGGGTCGGGGGTCGCCGCGGCCGGGGCGGCGGTCAGGAGCGCCGCCAGCAGCCCGCCGGCTGCCGCGGCAACTCCCAGCCGTCTGCGCCGGGTTCGGGGAACATTCAACAGGATCACTGTCTTCCTCCCTTGTTCCGTTCAGCTCGGAACGGGTTCCGCTCCGGCAGTATGGTCCTGAGCATGCGCATATCAACAGTGGGCAACACACTCGCAACGAAGTTTTTTGATCACTGCCGCGCGGAAGCGTGCTAGGACAGTCGTCAGCGCTCACGAGGTGTCGTGCCACCCGCCTGCCCAGGAGGTCCCGTGTTCCACCGCCGTGCGTCACGCGTGTCCGTCGTCGCGACCGGGCTGATCGCCCTGGCCGTACTCGGGATCACGGGCTGCGACTCCGATACGGACGACGCCGGGTCGGCCTCGGCGAGCGGCCCTTCGGTGATCGCGCCGGGCGGGCCCGGAGGGCAGAACCGGACCCTGTCGGCCGAGGAGGCGGCGGAGCAGCGCGTCGAGGACGACTCCCCCAACTCCGCGGACGTCTCCTACTCCCGCATGATGATCGAGCACCACTCGCAGGCCCTGGAGATGACCGAACTCGTCCCGGACCGCGCCGAGTCGACGAAGATCGTCAAACTGGCCGAGCGGATCGCCGCCTCGCAGCAGCCGGAGATCAAGGCGATGGAGGGCTGGCTGACGAGACACGGCGAGTCCAGGGAGGCCGACGGACACTCCCACGGGCACGACCACGCGACGATGCCCGGGATGGCGACCCCGGGCCAGCTCAAGAACCTCCGCGCAGCCGAGGGGAAGGCCTTCGACCAGCTCTTCCTCACGCTGATGATCACCCATCACGAAGGGGCGATCAGCATGGCCACGGAGGTGAAGTCGGAGGGCAACAACATTCAGGTCGAGGAGATGGCCGACGACGTGGTCGCCCAGCAGACGAGCGAGATCACACGGATGCGCTCCCTACTCTGACGACCTCCGGGCGTGACGCGGGGTCAGCAGGCCCGCGTCACGCGCCCGTCCGATGGCCCTGAGCGCTCCGCGCCGGCTGTACCCGGTCGCGTACATCACGGCGAGGACCGGGTCGACGCCCTCCTCCTGGGCCGCGCGGTACTCCCGTGCCACGAGGCGTCTCCCCACGGGCTCCCGCGGCCGGACCGCGCGGTCGCGCGTCTCCGGCTCCCCCGTGCCGGGCGGCCGGGCCCGGACGGCGGAGCCGCCCTCGGATCCCGCTTCGTCGTCGGCAGCCAGTGGGATGGCGGCGGCCGGTGCGATTCCGGCCACTACGACGCCGGCCGTCCCGTCGCCGGTGTCAGGTCCGTCGCCGGCCTCCCCGTTGCCGGGGCCCGGCCCGTCGTCGGCACCGCACGCCCGTGCGAGCGGCCCCTCGATCCAGTCGGCGAACAGCGCCAGGTCCTCCAGCGACAACGCGGGCCGGGCCCGTACGTCCTCGACGCAGACGCAGAGCCCGGACACCAGGGCCAGCGCTTCCACCCCGGCCCCGTCGTCGAAGGTGAGCCGCACGTGGAACCAGCGCGTCGCGTGCTCGCCCTCCCGCACCTCCCAGGCGGGCCACACGAAGACCGCCCCGTCCGCCGGAGAACGATCGGAAAGATGGAGAAAAGATTCCTCAAGCACGCGCGCTACGTAAGCACGCGATCACTTTCCCTACGGACGAACACGCACCCCGGTTGCCGGACGGCACCCTGTCAGCGCAGCGGATGCAGCCCACGCCGTGAGGAACGACTGCCCGCATGGACCGGAAAGGCCGCACGGAGGCGGTACGCGGTACCGGCCGTACCGGCGGGCGGGGCCCCGGGGAAAGGCACGTACGGCGGTACGAACCGCACAGCGGCATGCAGCGCACCATGGAAGCACTCCCACGCAATCGGCAGAATGCGCTCACTGCCCCAACAGACGGCCGAATATGGCTGTCCGAAGCGTTGACCAGAAAGCGCTTACCCCCTACGTTCCGTTCAGCGATGTGAACCAGGCCGGGACGGCACGGCGCCGTCCCGGCGTCCTCCGCATCGCCGCATCCCCCACACCACGACAGAAGGAACCGGAACATGACTTCCGTGACACGACCACGCGCCCGCGGGCGCGCACTGACCGGAGCGCTGGCCACCCTCGGGCTCTCGGTTGGCATGATCATGACCACCGGAGCGTCCTCGGCGAGCGCCGCCACCTGGCCGACCCCGAACGGCAGTGAGGGCGTCTCCTCCACCATCTCGGTGTCCGGCACCAAGGACTACGGGATGAAGCGCCTGTACGGCACCGGCGACCTGGGCTCGGGCGGTCAGGACGAGGACCAGGGCCCGATCCTGGAGCTGGCGAACGGCGCGGTCCTGAAGAACGTCGTCCTCGGCGCCCCCGCGGCCGACGGCATCCACTGCAAGGGCTCCTGCACGCTGCAGAACGTGTGGTGGGAGGACGTCGGCGAGGACGCGGCCACGTTCAAGGGCAGTTCGTCGTCCTCGGTCTACACCGTCAGCGGCGGCGGGGCCAAGGAAGCCAGCGACAAGGTGTTCCAGTTCAACGGCGCCGGCACGCTGAACGTGTCGAACTTCGCGGTCAAGAACTTCGGCACCTTCGTACGCTCCTGCGGCAACTGCTCGACGCAGTACAAGCGCACGATCAACCTCAACAGCATCGAGGTGAGCTGGAAGGGCAGCAGGATCGCCGGCATCAACACCAACTACGGCGACAGCGCGACCCTGCGCAACATCAGGATCGTCGGGGACAGCAGCAAGAAGATCGTCCCCTGCCAGAAGTACATCGGCAACGACGACGGCGACGAGCCGAGCAGCAACGGTTCCGGCGCCGACGGTACGTACTGCAAGTACGCGTCGTCCGACATCACCTACCAGTAGGCCCTCCGACAGCAGCCCCCCACGGTGAGGGCGGCGGCCGTGCACGGCGCCCGCGCGGCGCTGCGCACGGCCGTTCGCCGCATCCGCCCCACGTTCCGCCGCACCGCTTTGACCTGCGTCGGCGCCTGATCCGGAGGTGACTGTCAGTGGTCGGGTGCAGACTGGCTGATGTCCTGAACGAGGGCGTCGATGAAGACGTCGTGGAGGTGATCGGCATGTCCGAGGTACTGCTCGCCGTGGGCACCCGTAAAGGTCTGTTCATCGGGCGCCGGCGGGGTACCCGCTGGGAGTTCGACGAAAGTCCCTACTTCAACGCGCAGGCGGTGTACTCGGTCGCCGTCGACACCCGCGGCGCGGTCCCGAGGCTGCTGGCCGGCGGTGACAGCGCGCACTGGGGCCCGTCCGTGTTCCACTCCGACGACCTGGGCCGGACGTGGACCGAACCGGCACGGCCCGCCGTCAAGTTCCCCAAGGACACGGGGGCGTCGCTGGAGCGGGTCTGGCAGCTCCATCCGGCGGCCGCGGAGCCGGACGTGGTGTACGCGGGCACCGAACCGGCCGCGCTCTACCGCTCGGAGGACCGCGGGGAGACCTTCGAGCTGGTCCGGCCGCTGTGGGAGCATCCGACCCGCTCCAAGTGGGTGCCGGGCGGCGGCGGTGAGGGCCTGCACACCGTGCTGACCGACGAGCGGGATCCGCGGGCGGTGACGGTCGCCGTGTCCACGGCGGGCGTGTTCCGCACGCTGGACGGCGGTTCGAGCTGGGTCCCGTCCAACTCGGGTGTCTCCGCGGTGTTCCTGCCGGATCCGAACCCGGAGTTCGGCCAGTGCGTGCACAAGGTGGCCCGGGACGCGGTGACACCGGACCGGCTGTATCTGCAGAACCACTGGGGCGTGTACCGCAGCGACGACGCGGGCGCGCAGTGGACGGACATCGGTGCCGGGCTGCCGTCGACCTTCGGTTTCACGGTCGTGGCCCATCCGCGTCGGGGTGACACGGCGTACGTGTTCCCGATCAACGCCGACTCCGACCGCGTACCGGCCGACCGGCGCTGCCGCGTCTACCGCACGACGGACGCGGGCCGGAGCTGGGAACCGCTCGGCGCGGGCCTGCCGCAGGACGACCACTACGGCACGGTGCTGCGCGACGCGATGTGCCACGACGGCGCCGACCCGGCGGGCGTGTACTTCGGCAACCGCAACGGCGAGGTGTACGCGTCGGCGGACGACGGCGACAGCTGGCAGCAGCTCGCCGCGCACCTGCCGGACGTGCTGTGCGTCCGGGCCGCGGTGCTTCCCTGACGGAACGCGGTGGGCGCGCGGCACCGCCGGTCGCGGGCTGCCGCGAACCACGGGTGGTAGGGGCTGAGCACTGAGGCCGAGTCCGCCCGCAGATCCCTCAACTCCGGGATCGCCCACCACCTGGAGGTTGAGCACACCGCCGTCGTGGCGGACGGCGAGTCACCCTGACGGCGATTCCCCTCACCTCTGTCCTGCTCCGCAGGAGTCCGATTCCTCTCCGGCTGAAGGCCGGAGAGGAATCGGAGGTTCTCGGTGACCCTGGACCGGCCCACGTCGGCGTCCTCCGACGCGGGCCGACGCAGCTTGGCGTCTTGTCAGGACAGGCATCGGGGCGAGCGTCGGAGCATCAGGGCCCGGAGTTCCGCCGGCCCTCGTGCCGACGGCCCTAACCGGCCGGCGCGGTCGCCTCCTGGGCGGACGGCAGGCGCCAGTCCACGGGGGCGGCGCCCTGCCGGACCAGGTAGTCGTTGGCCCGGCTGAACGGGCGCGAGCCGAAGAAGCCGCGGTCCGCCGACATCGGCGAGGGATGGGCCGACTCGATCGCGGGACAGTCCCCGAGCAGCGGGCGCAGATTGCGCGCGTCCCTCCCCCACAGGATCGAGACCAGCGGGCCGCCCCGCGCGGCGAGGGCGCGGATGGCCTGCTCGGTGACTTCCTCCCAGCCCTTGCCCCGGTGCGCGGCGGGCTTGCGCGGGGCGGTGGTGAGCGCCCGGTTGAGCAGCAGGACGCCCTGCTCGGTCCATGGGGTCAGATCACCGTTGACGGGCCGGGGCAGGCCCAGGTCCGCGTTCAGCTCCCGGTAGATGTTCTCCAGGCTGCCCGGCAGCGACCGTACGTCCGGTGAGACCGCGAAGCTCAGTCCGATCGCCATTCCCGGTGTCGGATACGGGTCCTGACCGACGATCAGGACCCGTACGTCGTCGAAGGGTTGCTGGAACGCCCGCAGGACATTCGCTCCCGCCGGCAGGTAGGTGCGGCCGGCCGCGACCTCCGCGCGCAGGAAGTCCCCCATGGCCGCGACGCGTCCGGCCACCGGTTCCAGAGCCTTTGCCCAGCCGGGCTCAACAAGTTCGTGCAAGGGTCGTGCTGCCACGGTGAATCACTCTACTGGCTGCCACCGGCTTCCCTTGCCCGGCAGCCCGCTCCCGGCGCCGGAGGCGTCCTGGGCACTATTCTTCCTCCCCGTCGGGGTCGAGATCGAGGCCCGGGAAGAGAGGGGAGCCCGTTGCGTCCGTCCGACAACGGTCTGCCGACGAGCGGTCCTCCGGCGAGCGGCCTGCCGAGCAGAGGTCAGCCGGTCCGGCAGGGGGCGGCGACGGCAGGCGCGCGGGACGGCGGGGCCGGATTCGTCGCCGTGGACTCCGGGGGCTCGGGGCTGCGGGTCGTCGTCGGTGCCGCCGGACGCGGTCCGCTCGCCCGGGGCGCCTCCGGGGAGCCGGTGCGGACCGGCTCCCGGGGGATCGAACCCGGTCATTTGATGGAACAACTGGTGCCCATGGCACGGGAACTGGCCGCCGAGGCCGGCATCCGCCGGCTGGACACGGCGGTCGTCGGTGCGGCCGGGCTGGCCAGCCTCGGGGACGCGCTGCGCGCCGAACTGCCGGGGGCGCTGGCCCGGGAACTGGGAGTGCGCCGCGTCGCGCTGGCCGCGGATGCCGTCACCGCGTACGTCGGTGCCCTGGGGCCGCGGCCGGGTGCCGTGGTCGCCGCCGGTACGGGCCTGATCGCCGTCGGCACCGATCTGGCCGGCTGGCGCCGGGCGGACGGCTGGGGGCATCTGCTCGGCGACTGCGGCGGCGGCGCGTGGATCGGGCGGGCCGGCCTGGAGGCGGCGCTGCGCGCGCATGACGGACGGGACGGCGGCTCCGGCCGGCTGCTGGAGTGCGCCGAGGGGATGTTCGGCCCGGCGGCGTCCCTTCCCGGCCGGCTGTATCCCCGTACCGACCGGGCGGCCGTCCTCGCCTCCTTCGCGCCCCGGGTGGCCGAGTGCGCCGACAGCGACGCCGTCGCCGCGGGCATTCTGCGGACGGCCGCCCGGCACATGGCGGACTCGGCGGCGGCCGTCTGCCCGGCAGCAGGCCCGGGCTCGGGCGAGCCCCTGGTGGCGTTCACCGGTGGTCTGCTCCATCTGGGCGATCCCCTCCTCGTGCCCCTGGGCGAGGAGCTGGCGAAACGGTTGCCGCGGGCACGACGGCTGGCCGCGGAAGGAGACCCGTTGCACGGGGCGGTCCGTATCGCCACCGACCTCGCGACGGATTCGTTCACCCTTCCGGGTGACGAGAAGATGCTGTGCGTGACGAGCCCGGCAGGTGAGGGAACACCGATGCGCCCGATGTCCGTACATAACACATCAGACAAATAAGGACGTAGTCCGCGCAGGCGCACCCTCCCCGAACGGAGGAGCCCGGGAAACCACTAACATTCCGCTCCATGAGCACCCCCACTGGGCCTGCGTCCGGCCTGCCCGTACGAATGCCGCGCCCCCGCCAGCCCGGACGGCACCGCCGTCCCGAGCCTCTGGTGGCTCCCGAAGGCGCGCCCGCGCTCGTCCTCGCCGTGCCGGGTGCTCCCAGCAGTGCCACCCGCTCCCTCGCCGACGAGGTCATCAGCATCGCCCGTTCCGAGCTTCCGGGCCTGGACGGCCGGATCGGTTACCTCGACGGGGACGACGCGGAGTTCCCGAGACTGCAGTCGGTGCTGGCGCACGCCGCCGAGGAGCGCGCCGCCCGCTTCGAGCAGGCGCGCGCGGCGGGTATGGACGTCAAGGAGCCGGACGGCCCCGTCGCCGTCGTCGTGCCGCTGCTCGCCGGTCCGGACAGCGCGCTGCTGCGCCAGGTCCGTCAGGCCGTGATGGACAGCCGTGTGGCCGCCGAGCTGACCGACGTCCTCGGCCCGCACCCGCTGCTCGCGGAGGCGCTGCACGTACGGCTGTCCGAGGCCGGGCTGGCCCGCGCCGACCGCGCCCGCCTGTTCACCGTGGCGACCGCCGCGGACGGCATCATCCTCGCCTCCGTGGGCGGTGACGAGGCCGTGCAGGCGGCCGGGATCACCGGCATGCTGCTCGCCGCGCGCCTCGCCGTGCCGGTGATGGCGGCGGCCCTGGACGAGGAGGGCTCGATCGCGTCGGTGGCCGAGCAACTGCGCAACTCCGGCTCTCAGCAGCTGGCGCTCGCGCCGTACCTGATCGGCCCCGAGATCGACGCGAGCCTGGTCGAGGAGGCCGCGAAGGAGCTGGGCTGCTCCGCCGCCGAGGCGCTGGGCCCCTACCCGGCGATCGGAAAGCTCGCCCTGGCCAAGTACACCTCCGCGCTGGGCATCAGCCCGCAGCAGACGCAGAGCACTTCGGCGCACTGACCCCGGGCGGGCTCGTCCGCTCCACGACGCAGACGCCGAACAGGCCCGTTCCGGTCACCGGGGCGGGCCTTTCGGCGTGCGCGGCCGGGTGCGTGCGGACGGGTGCCTGTGAACCGGTGCGTGCGGCCGAAGTGCTCAGCCGACGACCACGCAGGACGCCGCCGTCACAGGGATCGAGCCGCGGCGCCGGGGCGTCCCGGTGTCCGGGTCGACCGCGAACCAGGTCACGTCCCCGGAGCGCTCGTTCGCCACGTACAGGAAGCCGTGGGACTCGACGAGCGCGCGGGGCCAGTGACCGCCGCAGGGCACGGTGGTGATCAGCCGCAGCCCGGGCGTCCCGTCCGTCCCCGCCGCCCCGTCGCCTCCGTCCGGGCGGTCGGCCACCGCGAACACCGACAGGACGTCCTCTCCACGGGTCGCGGTCCATACGAAGCGGCCGTCGGGCGAGACGGCGACGCCCGACGGGTAGGCGTCGCCGGACGGGACACCGGGCAGGACGGGGATCTCGGCGAGCGGCCGCAGCGTGCCCTCGGCGGTGTCCCAGCGGCAGACGGTCAAGGTGGGACTGAGTTCGTGGAGGAGGTACGCGCGCGTGCCGTCCGGGTGGAAGGCCAGGTGGCGCGGACCCGAGCCGGCGCGCAGCGCCGTCTCGCTGTGCGGCGCGGGAGTCCCGTCGGCCAGCGTGTACACCCGTACCGAGTCCGTGCCGAGGTCGACGGCGACCGCCCAGCGGCCGCTCGGGTCGGGCTGCACCTGGTGGGCGTGCGGCCGCCGGCGGTGCGGGTGGGCGGCCGGGCCGGTGTGCGGGAACACCCCGGACGCGGAGCGTGCCAGGCTCCCGTCGGCGCGGACGGGGACGGCGGTGACGCTGCCCGAGCCGTAGTTGGCGGTGAGGACGTGTCCGGCGAAGAGGCAGAGGTGGGTCGGCCCGTTCCCGTGGACCGGCACCGCGGGTCCGGCCTGCTCCGGCGTGTCCCCCGCGTCCCCGGCTGCCCTGTTCCCGGCCCCGGGCAGCCGGAACGCGGCCACGGACCCTTCGGCCGTCTCGCTGACCGCGTAGAGCGTCCGCCCGTCGGGCGAGAGTGCCAGGCAGGAGGGATCGGGCAGGCCGTTCACGGTGCTCAGGACGGTCAGGGCGCCGTCGGGGCCGAGATCCGCGGTGACGATGCCCGGACCGCCCGCCGTCGTGAACGATCCGATGAACGCCCGCCGACGCCGCCTGCCGTCCGTCACGCCCGTGTCCCCCATGCTCACGCCCGATCCCCTCTCGCTTCCCGCCGACCGGGGCGACGCTAGCAGCCGGCCCCTGAAGGTCTGGACCGGAAGGGGGCCTGTCCCGTCCGCTCGGGCCGTTGCCCTCAGGCCCCGACCAGCGGAGACCCGGAGGGGGCCCGCAGGGGCGCGGCGAGTTCGGCGAGGGCCCGCTCCAGGCCGTGGAGATGGGCCAGGGCCGGTTCCGTCGCCGCCGGGGGCGTCCGTACGGCGATGTCGTCCCGGCCGTCGGTGAGCGCCTCGACCGCCCTCTCCACGCGCCGGCACGCGCCGGCCAGGCGGGCGTCGTGGGAGGCCTCCGGATCGGCGGCGACGAGGACGAGGCCATGGATCTCCCGGGCGCAGTCGTCGAGCAGCGCGAGGACCGCGCGGGCGCGCCGCTTGCGGCCGAGCATGGGGTTCAGCGGGTGCACCAGGGGGGCGACCGAGAGCCGCACCCGGGCGAGCAGCTGTTCCAGTTCGGCCACCTTCGGTGCCGGGTCTGCGCCCTCGGCCCCCGCCAGCCGCGCGGCCGCCTCCGCGGTGCACGCGTGGACGCACCGCAGGGCCCGCTGGATCCAGGCGTCGGTGACGCCGTGGGTGGTCACGGGCAGGACGAGGGCCACGGCCAGCCCGGCGCCGAGCGCTCCGACTCCGGTCTCCACCACCCGCAGGGCCAGCAGCCCGGGGTCGAGCACGCCCAGGAGGCCGTAGAGCATGGCGGCGAGCAGCGTCACCCAGAGCATCATCCAGGTGTAGGACACGGCGGCCGTGTAGAAGATGCCGAAGACGGACACCGCGACGACCAGCGCCGTGGCGAGCCCGTCGCCGTGCGCGGGGACCGCGACGAGCAGGCCGAGGCCGATACCGATGACCGTGCCCAGCACCCGCCGGAAGCCCCGGACCAGGGTCTCGCCGCGCGAGGTGGTGTTGACGAAGACCCACCAGGTGGCGCCGACGGCCCAGTACCAGCGCTCACCGGACACCAGCTGGCCCACGACGAGCGCGAAGCCCGCGCCGGCCGTCGCCTGGACCGCCTGCCGCGTGGTCACACGGGCCAGCCCGGTGCCGCCGGGCGCGGCGGGCACCACCGCGGGGGGCAGGCGGCGCTCGTAGCACCACAGTCCGAAGCGCACCGCGGCGGCGGTGAGCACGGACAGCAGGACGGAGGCGTACAGCTCGGGCAGCTGGTCCGTGGTCGCGTGCAGGAACTGCGCCACGAAGTAGGTCATGAACGCGAACACGCCGAGGCTGTGTCCGCGCGGGCCCCAGCGCCGCGCGTACACGCCCAGCCCGACCACGGCGAGAAAGGTGAGGTCCCGGGCCACCGGCTGGTCGTACAGCCCGGCCGCGGCGGCGAGTACGGGCAGTCCGACGGCGGGCAGCAGGGCGGTGGTGACCGCCTGCCCGCGGACGGTGACGTCGGTGACGGTGAAGAGGGCCAGGAGGGCGGCGAGCCCGCCGGTGACGACGCCGGTGAGCGAGTGGCCGGCCAGGCCGCAGACGGCGACCGCCAGGCCGATGCCGAGCACGGCCCGCGCGGCGAAGCGCAGCCGTGTCCGGCCCGGGTCCGGGGCCGTGAACACCCTCTTCAGCACTGCCGACCGCCCCTCGAGGAATCATGGTGTGCGCGGATGCGCGGTTGCGCGCCATCACGCCGTTGCGCGCCGGCACGAGAAAGGCGCCGCGGAGTCCGCAGCGCCATCGATGCGCACATCTCAGCATCTCGGCCCCCATTGGCTCAACTCACCTTCTCACAACTGAGCCAATGGCACAGCGTGTGTCATCGAAGAGGGGCCGATGGAGTACCAACGGCCGACGATGCGCGGCTCAGCGGTCCGGACGGGCGGCCGGCCATTGGTACAGTCGGAGACGATCACCGGTGACGAGCCCGCAGGACAGGAGGCCGGGTGCCATGGCCGTGGACGAGCTGGACACCCGCATCCTGCGACTGCTGCTGGAGCAGCCGCGCACCAGCGTGCGGGAGTACGCCCGCGTCCTCGGGATCGCACGCGGCACGCTCCAGGCCCGCCTCGACCGGATGGAGCGCGAGGGTGTGATCACCGGGACGGGTCCGGCCCTCTCCCCCGCCGCGCTGGGTCATCCGGTGCTCGCGTTCGTGCACATCGAGGTCACGCAGGGGCGTCTGGACGAGGTCGGCGGCGAACTGGCCGCCGTGCCGGAGATCGTCGAGGCGTTCTCGACCACCGGTGGCGGGGATCTGCTGACCCGGGTCGTGGCGCGTGACAACGCGCATCTCGAGGACGTGGTCCAGAAGCTGATCAACCTGCCCGGCGTGGTCCGCACCCGCACCGAGGTGGCGCTGCGCGAGCGCGTCCCGCACCGGCTGCTTCCGCTGGTGGAGTCGATCGGCCGGACGGCTCGCTCCTAGAGTCCGCCCGCGGGTCCTTCCACCGTCCGGACCTTGGCATCCTTGGGCCCCATGAGCACTTTCGACACACTCGCGGTCGTCTTCGATCTCGATGGAACGCTCGTGGACAGCGAGCCGAACTACTACGAGGCGGGCCGGCTGACCCTCGCCGAGCACGGCGTGCCGGGCTTCTCCTGGGCGGAGCACGAGCACTACGTGGGGATCAGCACCCGGGAGACGATCACCGACTGGCGGGAGCGCTACGGGCTGCGCGCCTCTGTGGAGGAACTGCTGGAGGTCAAGAACGGGCACTACCTCCGGTTGGCCGGCGCCTCGACACGCGTGTACCCCGAGATGCGCCGGTTCGTCGAACTGCTGGCCGCCGACGACGTACCGATGGCCGTGGCCTCCGGCTCCTCGCCCGGGACGATCGGGGCGATCCTGGCCGGCACGGGCCTGGACGCCCACCTGCGTACGGTCGTCTCGGCGGAGGAGGTGCCGCGCGGCAAGCCCGCTCCCGACGTCTTCCTGGAGGCGGCCCGTCGGCTCGGGGCGGACCCCGCCGACTGCGTGGTACTGGAGGACGCCACCCCGGGCGCCGCCGCCGCGCACGCCGCGGGCATGCGCTGCATCGCGATTCCGTACGTCCCGGCACAGGCCGACGCCCCGGAGTTCGCCACCGCCGCGCTGCTGCTGCGCGGCGGACAACGGGAGTTCACGGCACGGGCCGCGCACGAGTGGCTGACGCGAGCCGTCCGGCCGGCCTGACGGGGTCGCGCAACACGGCGGACGCGGCCGGGCGGCGGGCCCGGGACCCGATGGGAGGGTGTCGTCGGCGAACGGCCTGATCCGGCCCCTCCCTGCATGTTGACACCCTCCCGACCCGTTGACGCCCTCCCGTCCCCTCCCTATCGTCTGGTCGATCACTCGTACGGTGTTCGCGATATCGAACATCTGGGCTCGATGCCCAGTCCCGATGCCGATACCCAGGTCCCGATCAGAGGAGCGTTCATGGCACGGCCCCTCTCCAGACGAACCCTCCTGCGGACCGCGGCCCTTGCCGCGACGGCGACCGCGGTCTCCGCCGCGGCCGCCGGACGGGCCACCGCCGCTCCGGGCTCACCGGGCACCGCGGCGGCCGCCACCGGCGCTGCCGCCCCCTTCACCACCGTCGTGCCGTCCACGTGGACGGTGCGTCCGTTCGGGCTGGAGGACGTGACACTCGGTCCGGGCGTCTTCGCCGACAAGCGGCGGCTGATGCTCGACCACGCCCGGGGCTACGACGTCCACCGGCTGCTCCAGGTCTTCCGCGCCAACGCCGGCCTGCCCACCGGCGGCGCGGTCGCCCCGGGCGGCTGGGAAGGGCTGGACGGGGAGGCCGACGGCAATCTGCGCGGCCACTACACCGGCCACTTCCTGACCATGCTGGCGCAGGCGTACCGCAGCACCGGGGAGCAGGTGTTCGCGGACCGGATCGGGACCATGGTCGAGGCTCTGGCCGAGGTGCGCGAGGCCTTGCGCCGCGCCCCGGCGGTGCTGAGCGTCGACGGCCGGTTCGGCCGGGCGGCGGAACAGGTGCGGGGCTCCTACCAGTACGTGGACCTCCCCGCCGCCGTTCTGGGCAACGCCCCGGCGCTCACGCTGTCCGCCTGGGTGCGGCCCGCCCACGACGCCGCCTGGGCCCGGATCCTCGACTTCGGCGACGACACGACCCGCTACCTGTACCTGGCGGCCCGCAACGCGAACGGCGTGCCCCGGTTCGCCGTGACCGCCTCCGGGCCGGGCGGCGAACAGGAACTCGACGGCACCGCGCCGCTGCCGCTCGACGAGTGGAGCCACCTGGCCGTCACCCTGGACGGCACCACCGGCACCCTCTACGTCGACGGCACCGCCGTGGCCCGCGACACGGCCCTGACGCTGACCCCGGCGGCCCTCGGCACCCTCGCCCACCACTGGCTGGGCCGCTCCCACTTCTCCGGCGACCCGGTGTTCGCGGGCGCGCTCGAGGGGGTCGACGTCTTCTCCCGCGCGCTGACCGGCGCCGAGATCACCGAGTTGGCCGGCCGGCGCGCCGCCGACGCGTCGACCGGCCGGGGCGACCTGGCCTCGTACACCTTCGGCGAGACGTCCGGCGGGACCTTCGCCGACTCCTCCGGCCGCGGACTCGACGCGACGCTGCGTCGCACCTGGGACGGGCCGAGCCATCCGGGGTTCCTCGCCGCGTACCCGGAGACGCAGTTCATCGAGCTCGAGTCGATGACCGGCAGCGACTACACACGGGTGTGGGCGCCTTACTACACCGCGCACAAGATTCTCCGGGGGCTGCTGGACGCGTATCTCGCCACCGGGGACGACCGCGCGCTCGATCTCGCCTCCGGCCTGTGCGACTGGATGCACGCACGGTTGTCCGTGCTGCCGGCGGCCACCCTTCAGCGGATGTGGGGGCTGTTCTCCAGCGGAGAGTTCGGCGGCGTCGTGGAGGCCGTCTGCGACCTGCACACGCTCACCGGCCGTGCCGAACACCTCGCCCTGGCCCGCCTGTTCGACCTGGACCGGCTCATCGACGCCTGCGCGGCGAACACCGACGTGCTCGACGGGCTGCACGCCAACCAGCACATCCCGGTCTTCACCGGCCTGGTACGACTGCACGACGAAACGGGCGAGGAGCGCTACCTCACGGCCGCGAAGAACTTCTGGCACATGGTCGTACCGCATCGCATGTACGGGATCGGCGGCACCAGCAGCGGCGAGTTCTGGCGGGCGCGCGATGTCATCGCGGGCACGATCGGTGCCACCACGGCCGAGACCTGCTGCGCGTACAACATGCTCAAGCTGAGCCGGACCCTGTTCTTCCACGAGCAGGACCCGGCGTACATGGACTACTACGAACGGGCCCTGCACAACCAGGTCCTCGGCTCCAAGCAGGACCGGCCGGACGCGGAGAAGCCGCTCGTCACCTACTTCGTCGGCCTGACGCCCGGTCACGTGCGCGACTACACGCCCAAGCAGGGCACGACGTGCTGCGAGGGCACCGGCCTGGAGAGCGCCACGAAGTACCAGGACTCGGTGTACTTCGCGAAGGCCGACGCGAGCGCCCTGTACGTCAACCTCTACAGCCCCTCCGAACTCACCTGGTCCGAACAGGGCGTCACGGTCACGCAGACCACCCGCTTCCCCGAGGAGCAGGGCAGCACGCTCACCATAGGAGGCGGCCCCGCCTCGTTCACCCTGCTGCTGCGCGTGCCGTCCTGGGCGACCGGCGGGTTCCGGGTGACCGTCAACGGGCGTGCGGTGCCCGGGAATCCGGTTCCGGGCGGCTACTTCGGCGTCCGACGGGCCTGGCGGGCCGGTGACACCGTGCGGGTCCTGGCGCCGTTCCGGCTGAGGGTGGAGCGCGCGCTCGACGACCCCACGCTGCAGACCCTGTTCCTGGGCCCGGTCAACCTGGTCGCCCGCGACCCGTCGACCGGGCACCTGCGGTGCGCGCTGTACGGCAACGCCGGTCTCTCCGGCGATCTGCTGCCCTCGCTCACCCCGGTCGCCGGGAAGCCGTTGCACCACACCCTGAACGGCGTCGGGTTCGCCCCCTTCGCCGAGGGGACCGAGGACCCGACGCACGCCTACTTCCGGCGCTCGGAACCCCGTGTGGTCTTCGGCACCTCTGACGCCGGCGTCGCCAACCCCGCCCGGGGCGACGGCGTCACGCTGCTGGACGAGATCTGGGCGGGAGCCCCCTTCGGCAGCAAGGGTGCGCTGGTCACGCGGGTACGGACGACGGTCGCCGACTGGGTGTCCGCCGGCCTGCTGGGCGGCACGGACGGCGACAGGGTGGTGCGTACCGCACAGAACGCCTCCTACGCGGCATGAGGCCATACGGCGAGAGATCGTGCGCGTTCCGGCAGAAGATTTCTTCCGGAACGGTGATTGTCTCGCCACTCCCATCCGTACTCCCTGGTGTTGGGCTGTTGATACACCAGGAGGAACGATGCGCATCTCGCGCAGCACGGCAGGAACCGCGTTCGTGGGCGGAGCCATGGTTCTCACCCTCTCCGCGCTCGCCTACCCCACCATGCTGGGCGTGCAGACCACATCGAGCACCCCGGACCGGGTCGTCGCCAACACGCAGTACGGCCAGCTGACCGAGGCCGACCGCGACTTCGTGGTCAAGGTGCGTGCCGCCGGGCTGTGGGAACACCCCCTGGGCCTGCTGGCGATGGAGCGGGGTACGACGCCGGAGATGAAGGAGGCGGGCGAGCACCTGGTCGTCGGGCACGGACGGCTCGACGAGAGCTGCCGCAAGATCTCCCTCGAACTGGGCATCACGCTGCCCAACCAGGCCTCGCCCCAGCAGGAACAGTTCGTGGAGAGCATCAAAACCACCACCGACAAGGAGTTCGACACCTTGGCGGTGAACATCATGCGGGTGACCCACGGCCAGATCTTCCCGGCGATCGCCAAGGTCCGGGCCAACACCAGGAACACCCTCGTGCGGCAGCTGGCCGACCAGGCCAACGACACCGTGCTCGACCACATCACGGTGCTGGAGAAGACCGGGCTGGTCAACCACGAACAGGTCAACTTCCAGCAGACGAGCCCGCCCAAGATGCCCCGGGAGCAGGTGACGCCGCCGGCCCCGCCGGCGGGCGCCCCGGTGCTGGTGCTCGAGATCCCCGAGGAGCTGAAGGACCTCAACACCGTTTCCCCGGCGCCGACGCCTGCCTCGACGGTGAAGTAGACGCCCCGCGGGACCCGGGGAACCGAGCTCAGGACCCGCGGCGGGGTTTGCCCCGGCGCGGGTTCTTCGGTGTACCGCCGGTGCCGGTGTCCTTCCGTCGCCCGCGGCCGGCCGGCCCGCCCGCCGCCTGCCGGCGCCGGGCCCCGGCTCCGCCCTTCTCGGCGGCTCGCTCGGACTTCTCCTTGGACTTCCCCTGCGCCGCGGAAGGCTGGGGCCGGGTGCGGCCCCGGGTGCTGTTGACGGTCCGGCCGCGGACGATCCCGATGAACTCCTCCACCAGGTCGGTGGTCGCGTCCTCGGGCCAGGCCAGCGCCACACTCGACTCGGGGGCGTCCTTGAGCGGCCGGTGGGTGAGGTCCTTGCGGTGGTGCAGCCGCGCCAGGGAGAGCGGTACGACGAGCACGCCGATCCCGGCCGCGACGAGCTCGACGGCGTCGGCGGTGGTGGCGGGACGTTCGAGGGCGGGCCTCCCGGGCAGGGTCTCCCAGGTGAGGACGTCGTCGAGGGGGTGCAACAGGATCTCGTCGGCCAGGTCCTCCGGGGACACCTCGTCGACCGCCGTCACGATGTGGTCCCTGGGGACCACGACGACCGTCTGCTCGGTGTAGAGGGGGATCGCGCTGAGCACCGTCCGGTCGACGGGCAGCCGGACGAGACCCGCGTCGGCGTCACCGGCCAGCAGCAGGCCGGCCGCCCGAGCGGCGGGCGCCTGGGTGAGGGCCAGCGGGACACCGGGCAGCCGCTCGTTCCAGACGCGCACCCACTTGCCGGGCATCACCCCGGGCGCGTACACGAGCCGGAACGACGGGGGCACGTCCGAGCCTTTGACGTCCTCTCCCGCTTGAAGCCGGGAGATTCCCTCCCCGGCGTCCGCTTGCACGGCCCGCCTCGAGTCGGGTTCCTGTTTCATCGGGTCCTGCCTTCCGTCGGACGGAGGGGCTTACGCTCCCTCCGCAGGCGTTTTGTCTCTCCGCCCGTCCGGCGGCGAGGACGATCCGGACCGCGTGGGCTTGCTGCCGGATACGCAACCCGTCGTTGAACACCGCCCGCGCACACCCGAACGCCCGGACCGACGCGATGCGCTGCCCCGGAGTCGGGTCCAAGCGGTGGTTGGAGCGAAGTTGCATGCACATCAATATGCATAAAGGGACATGTCGGTACATTGGCGCACATGAACGAGGAACCTGCGGAACTCTCCGTCGCCGCTGCCCGACGCCAGTTCGCCGACATCCTGAACTCCGCTTCGGCGCGAAGCCGGATCACCTACATCACCAACCGAGGACGCCGCGTGGCCGCGGTCGTGCCGCTGCACGTCGCCGAAGACGCGGAGCGCAGTCCCAGCTCCGCGCGCCTCCCCGGTGAAGAGGGGCCGGCCTCCCCCTGAAGGGCGGGGTCAGCACCCAGGAACCTTCCGGTCACCCGGCCAGGTTACCGTCCGTGGCCACGGCCCGGGAACGCCGGTCCGGTCGCGCCCTGTCCGTCGCGCCACCGCGGCCCCCATCGGCAACTTGGTATGGTGCGCAGGTTGCACCGCTTGGAGAGTTGTGGCGACGCTCAGGGGAGAGGGGCCGGCGACGATGCAGACGTCAGAGGTCCGACGTGCGGTGGCCGCGGCCATGTCGACCGCCTCATCACTTGACCTGGCAGTCGACGACGCGGTCGTTCTTCATGACTCGAACAAGCTCACTCTGCGTCTGCTGCCCTGTGACGTCCTGGCCCGGGTGGCACCTGTAGCGCATCAGGTCGCACAGTTCGAAGTCGAGCTTGCTCAGCGGCTCGCCGAATCCGGGTGCCCTGTGGCTGCTCTCGAGCCTCGAGTGGAGCCACGTGTCCATGAGCGTGACGGCTTCGTGGTCACGCTGTGGACCTACTACGAACCCGTGACACCTCGAGAGGTCTCACCGGCCGACTACGCCCATGCGCTCGAGCGGCTGCATGCCGGCATGCGCAATCTCGACGTCCCGACGCCGCAATTCACGGATCGGGTCGAGCAGGCTCAACGACTCGTGGCGAACCGCGACCGCACTCCGGCGCTCGCCGACGCGGACCGGGAGCTGCTCGGCGACACGTTACGCGGCCTGGGACGAGTGATCGGCGAGCGCGGCCGCGCCGAGCAGCTGCTGCACGGCGAGCCGCACCCGGGCAACATGCTCACCACGAAGAACGGGCTGCTGTTCATAGACCTTGAGACGTGTTGCCGTGGGCCCGTCGAATTCGACCTCGCCCATGCGCCCGAAGAAGTCGGCGAGCACTATCCGGGTGTCGATCAGGACTTGCTGCGCCAGTGCCGGATCCTCGTGCTGGCGATGATCACAACGTGGCGCTGGGATCGGGGCGACCAACTCCCGGACGGGCGCCGGCTGGGCACGGAGTGGCTCGGCCAGATCCGGGCAGCACTCGATCGCAACGGCCCGGATGACCATGGCTGATCGCGGACCTTCGTGGTCGTAGCCGGCCGGCTGTTGATGTCGGGATCCACCGTGATCCTGGCCTTGGCCGGTCGTGGGCGGGATCCAGTCGCACATGTCGACGGCTCGATCACCGATTCGGACTCCGTCGGGACAAGGCGAACGCTGCCGGTCTCGGCGCGTGCCGCTGCAGTCCGCGACGCGACTGGGCGCTGTCTGGCACATGACCACCGCAGTGATCAGAGATCCAGCGGTCGGGAGATCGCGGGGCCGTGCGGGCTCAGGTGTCGTCGCGGTTGAGGGTGCTGATGACGCGTTCGGCGAGGGCGCGGCGCAGTTGGGGGGTCAGTCGTTCGGCGGTGAGGGATTCGTACAGCCACAGGCCGTCGGCGGCGAGGCGGGCGATGAACTGGTCGAGCGCGCCCGGGTCGTCGGCGTCGATGGTGGCCGGGGGCGGGGCCCACCGTTCCATGACCGCGTCCCAGGGGGCCGCGTGCCCGGGACTTGTCGATCCTTCGAGCATGAAGAGGAGCTCGGCCCGGGTGGCGCTCTGAGTGGCGACGCGGGTGTAGGCGGTGAGCCGCTCGGTGGGGGTCGCCTCGTAGGCCGGTTTTCCCGCCGCCGCGGCGATTTCCGCCTCCCATTGGCCGGCGAGGTGCTGGTGAATGGCCTGGACGAGGTCGTCGCGCGAGGCGAAGTGGTAGAGGAGTCCCCCCTTGGTCAGGCCTGCCTCGGCGGCGACGGAGTCGAAGGTGACGCTCTTGACGCCTTCGCGCTCTACGACTCGGGTGGCCGCTTCGAGGATCTGGGTTCGCTTGCTGGTCCGCATGGATGCTCCCGGGGCGGGGTGTCAGTGGTGTGTGGGGCGGACAGGGCCGATCCGGGGCCGTGGCGGCGCAGGAGGAGGCCGGTCATGATCGCGCCGGCGGCAATGACGGCGGTGACCACGATCATGACGGTGAAGTAGGCGCCGTCGAAGGCGTTGGATGCGGCGGTGACCAACGAGGGGTCGTCCCCGGCCAGTGCGAGCGCGCTGTCGAGGCTGTCGCGTGCGGAGTCCGGGGCTCCGGAGGGCAGGGCGATGGTCGCGGTGTAGAGGGCGGTCATGAGACTGCCGAGCAGCGCGACCGCGAGGAGGCTGCCGAACTCGTAGGACACCTCCTCCACGGAGGAGGCCATGCCCGCGCGGCGGGCCGGGACGTTGCCCATGATCGCGCTGGAGGCGACGGACATGGCCGCTCCGAGACCGGCGCCCGTGATGAGCAGCCCGGTGATGAGCAGCCCCATGCTGGTGTCGAAGTTCAGCAGGATCAGCACGGAGCCGACCGCGCTGAGGGCCAGACCACCCGCGACGAGGGGCAGCAGCCCGACACGGTGCAGGCCGGCGCCGCCGGCCATGGCTGTCGGCAGCGCCCCCACGGCGACGGCGGCGACCAGGAGCCCGGCGCGCAGCGGGGTGAAGCCCTCCACGAGCTGGAACCGCTGTGTGGTGATCAGCTGGATGCCGGCGATGGCGAACATGGAGAACCCGGCGGCCAGGACTCCGGCCAGGAAGGCCCGGTTGCGGAAGATCGCGAAGTCCAGCAGGGGGTGGGGCAGGCGGCGCTGCCTCCGGGCGAACGCCCACCCGCCGACGACGGCGGCGAGGACGGCGGCAACGATGAACAGGGGCGCGGGTTCCGTCTTCGTGGTTTCCTTGATCGCGATCACGAGGCCGACCAGGGTGACCAGCGCGAGAAGCGAGGAGGGCAGGTCCCACCGCTTGGTGGGGTCCGCGTCGTTGGGCGGCGCGAGGACCAGCGTGGCGACCAGTGCCCCGATGACGACGGGGACGTTGACGAGGAAGACCGACCCCCACCAGAAGCTTTGCAGCAGGAGTCCGCTGATGATCGGGCCCAGTGCGCTGCCCACGATCGCCAGAGTGCCCCAGATGGCGATGGCCACGTTGCGCTCGCGCTCGTCCTCGAACGTGATGCGGATCAGCGCGAGCGTCGCGGGCATCATCACCGCCGCGCCGACGGCCAGGAACGCCCGTGCCGCGATCAACGTCTCCGGAGTCGGGGAGAACGCGGCAGCCAGCGAGGCGGCCCCGAAGACCACCAGGCCGATCAGGAACATCCTCCGGTGCCCCACCCGGTCCCCCAGAGTGCCACTGCCCAGCAGCAGCCCGGCCATCACCACCGGATAGGCGTTGATGACCCACAAACCCTCGGAACCGCTCGCACCGAGCTCCTCCACCAGCGTCGGCAGCGCTGCGTACAGGATCGAGTTGTCCAGTGTGATCAGCAGGAGCCCCGAACTCACCACCGCCAGCAGCAGCCAACGCCGCCGCGCACTCGGAACCATCCCCGCACACCTCTCCACCAGCACTGCCGCTACCTCATAACTGTACCTTCCGAAAGGTACAGTTATGGCAGGTGGTGCGCGACCGGACGGTGCTCGTCGCGCCGGCGACCCGCAGCACCCGCCCTGGCACGCACCCCGGCTTGCCGGCGGTCTCCGGGCGGGGTCTGCCGGGGTGATGGCAACCGGTGGCCGGGAGCGCCTGTCCGATGACTGACCCGACGGTGGGTGTGGAGAGCCGACGGATGTCGCGTGGGAGCGGATAGAGCCCTTGCTGCCGGGTGTTGACGGACGTGGTCGTCCGTGGCGGGATCACCGGCAGGTGATCAACGGCGTGCCGTGGCGTCTGCGGACGGGTGCTCCGTGGCGTGACCTGCCAGAACGGTATGGGCCGTGGCAGACGGTGTATGAGCGATTCGCCCGTCGGGAGGCTGACGGAACCTGGGCCACCCTGCCGGAGCAGGTTCAGGCGCGGGAAGACTCCGCCGGAACGGTGGAGCGGACCGTGCCGGTGGGCACTGTCGACCGTGCCCACCGGCACGCGGCCGGGGCCCGTGAGAAGGGGCGGGGCCGGAGGACGAATGGGAAGACCCGGCACGCCTGGCGGGTCGCCAGGCGCTCGGCCGGTCCCGCGGCGGGCTGACCACCAGGGCGCGTCTCACCTGTGACGGCCGGGGCCTGCCCCCAGCCATCCTCATCACGCCCGGCAACGTCAACGACCGCACCGTCTTCGACGCGCTCCTGGATGCGCAGCGGGCGCCTCGGGCCGGGGCTGGGCGACCGCGGCGCAGACCCGATGCCGTCATCGCGGACAAGGCGTGTTCCCCACGGGCGGTCCGGCAGGCCCTGCGTTGCCGGGGCATCCGGGCGGTCACCCCCGAACGGGCCGACCGGATGGCCAACCGTGTGCGCCGCGGCAAGGCCGGCGGCAGGCCGCCGAACTTCGACCGTGAGCCCTACAAGGACCGCAACGTGGTCGAACGCCGTTTCAGTCGGCTCGAGCAGTTCCGGGCCGTGGCGACACGTTTCGGCAAACTGGCCGCCCGCTACCGGGCCGGACTCCTCCCGGCGACACTCGCTCCCTGGCTCCGTGAACCCATCCGCCGCCATTCGCCGGACAGGGCCCGGCCACGGCCACCGGTCCTGGCCGACGACCACAAGTGACCGCGCCCATCGATGATGGTCGGCGCTCGCGCGTATGGTCGATACCCTGGACACCATGACGTCGCACCAAAACACCCAGACGATGAAGCCCGCGACCGCGGCGAAGAAACTGGGTGTGTACCTCGAGGCCACCCCCGCCGAGTTCCGGGAGGGTGTCGTCTCGCGCGCCGAGCTGAACGCGCTCCAGGCAGACCCGCCCCAGTGGCTGCAGGACCTGCGGCGCGACGGCCCGCACCCCCGCCCCGTGGTCGCGTCGAGGCTGGGCGTCTCCATCGCCGGTCTCGCCCGCGGCGGAATCACCGAGCCGCTCACCACGGAGCAGATCGACGCCCTCAGGGAGGAGCGCCCCGAGTGGCTGGAGCGTGAGCAGGCCACTCGGGCGGAGGTACGCAAGGAAGCGGAGCGCATCAAGCAGCGGGACGCGGAGCGCGCGAAGCAGACCGGCTGACCCCAGCGCACCCTCCGCTCCCCTCTCCTCACGTCACGCCCCTGACACCGAACACCCCCGAACGGGCTTTCCCTTCGGAAGTGTTCTCGTTCGAGTGGGACGCCGCAGGGCGCGGAACCGAGGGACGCAAGGCCGCAGTACCCCTTCCGGCGCATAGAAATATCTATCACTATGGCTGCACGCCGGGCCGGCGCGCACGCCCGTGAGGCCGTCGGCCCGGATCCAGCACGCGCCCGCAGCGGCGCGGCCGACCGTGCCCGGGGTGGGACATGCAGAGCGCCGGATGGAAACAGGCCGTCGAATGGCTGGCCGCCGCGGCCCGGGACCCCCGTGAGTGCAAGCGGCAGTGGGATCACGGCACAGGAACGGCTCTCCTGGCGGCAGGGCGCTACTGGGACGTACTCAGCGTGCCCGACCGGCTCGGACTGCTCGCCCTGGACCTCCTGTGGAACGACCCGCTGAAGGTGCCCGGCCCCACCCTGGTGGACGTCACGGCCCGCCGGGTCGGCTTCTTCCTGCCGCCCGACCCGGCCAGCGAGTGGATCGGCTTCGGCGTACGGCACGTCGGCCGGGGCTCCTGGGTCGCGGTACCCCCGCCGTACCGGCCCACCGGCCGCCTGGAATGGCTCGTCCCCCCGGACGGCACCGGCACCCTCCACTCCCCCGTCCCCCTCGAACAGGCCCTCCGCAGAGCCACCAGAACCCTCGCCGTCCTGGCCCCGGCGGGGGCGGAGCCGGGGGGACCGGACGGCTGGTGAGTGTCTCGTCGAGGCAACGATCTCGGCAGCAGATCCCCGGCTCGCCCACGGCGGACGACCGCCCCGCCCTCACGGGGAGGACATCACTCACTTCTCCCGGGAGCCCTCACCGGAGCATGCTCCGCGCGAAGAGGCACCTTTGCCCAGACGGTTTCGGTGTACGCCTCGCGGACACTGCAGCCCCAGCGGTCCGCATACGCCTCAACGAGGAGCAGGCCGCGCCCGGACTCCGCGTCGGGCCTCGTCGGGGCGGCAACGAGGTGCGGCAGAAGCTCCGGGCGGGTGTCGGTCACCTCCACGCGGACGGCGTCGTGCTCGGGCAGGAGGAGCAGCGTCAGCCGGAAGTCCCGCCCGGGGAGGCGTCCGTGTGCGACGGCGTTGGACGCCGGCTCGGCCGTGACGAGGGCGACGGCCCGGGAGGTCCCGCTGTCGTACGGAACACCCCAGCCTGCGAGCTGTTGTCCGGTGGGACGGCGTACGGGGCGGACGCCGCGTCCGGTGCTACTGAGACGAATGGTGAACTGCGGTGCTCGGGCGAGCGGTTCGACACCGCTATCGGGTGAATCGATGGAGTAACCGTCTTGTGAGGAATCCTCGCGCCTCATCAGGCACATGGCAGGGGAACCATGAGCATCGACCAGCGCGTTGAGCAGCCCGACGACCTCGCGTGGTTCAAGAGCAGTCGCAGCGGAACGATCGGCGGTGACTGCGTCGAGGTGGCCGCCGCAGCGGGCGCCGTGTACGTGCGGGACTCCAGGACCGTGGGCGATGGCGCCGTGCTGCGGATCCGCCGGGACGAGTGGGCCACGTCCGTGGCGTTCGCGGCCATGTGGCGCCACCGTATTCCTGAGCGTAACGGCGGGTTCGTCCGTGTTCTTGAAGTGACGTGGACGAGCCCGTCGCTTGCTGTGGGCCCCGCGGCGACCGAGGGGGCCGCAACCGGACACGGTGAGCGGGCGGACCGACCGTCGCCGGGCCTTTCCTGGTCCGGGTTGACCCTCGACCTTGTCGAGGCATGAGGCTCGTGGGCGTGGAGAGCGAGATGCGCAGCATTGGTGAGACGGCCCGGGACTGCGGCCTGAGCGTGAGTGCCCTGCGGTTCTACGACCGTGCGGGTGTGCTCGTACCCGCCTGGGTCGATCCGGTGAGCGGCTACCGCTGGTACGCCCCCGGGCAGCTGGGCGAGGCCCGGCTGCTGGCGCGGCTGCGGCGGGCCGGGATGCCGCTGGCCGACATCCGGCTGGTGCTGGCCGGCTGGGCCGGCACGGACACCGATCTCGTACGGCAGCTTCTTCAGGCGCACCTGCGCCGGCTGGAACAGGGGTTGTCCCATGCCCGCGGTGAGTTCTCCACGCTCCGAGCTCTACTCGACGACAGGGAGAAGCCCATGACCCCGCTCCGTACCGCCACGGCCCGACCCGCCCTTTCCTCGCCCGAGCTGGCCGCCGCGCTGGACGCGGTCCGCTTCGCGGCCGGTACCGACCCCGAGTTGCCGATGCTCGGCGGCGTCCTCTTCGACCTCGAGGGCGACGCGCTGCGTCTCGTGGCCACCGACCGGTACCGGCTGGCTGTGGCACGGGCCTCGGTCACCGGGCACGGCGGGTCCCGCGTGCAGGTCGTCGTGCCGCTGCCGCTCGTCGACGCGATGCGGGCGCTGGCCGGCGGCCACGAGCCTGTACGGCTCGCCGTCGACGGTGACCGGGTGACGCTGGAGACCGAGGGGGGCCGTCAAGTGGCCGGTCAGGTCCTCGATCACGAGTTCCCGGACTACCGCCGTCTGGTCAATCTTCCCGCCGGGCGCCGCGCCCCGGTCGAGGTGGCAGCCTTCCGGGAAGCGGTGCAGGAGGGCCCCGTCCGTACGGGCGAGGTGCGCGAGGAGGACGGGGCGGTCTTCGACGTCAGTGTGATCGAGGCCGGCGCCGACGGCACGGTACGCGTCTGCGACGAGGGGACGGATGAGGAGGGCGGGGCGGACGGAGACGGCGGCCGTCTCGCGGTCAACCGTGCGTTCCTGCTGGACGCCCTTGACGCCGGGGCCCGTGAGCGGCTGGTCCTGGAGTTCGGCGCCCCCACTGCGCCCCTCGCGATCCGCCGGCCGGACGACGAGGACACGTTCTCCCTGCTGATGCCGGTCCGGCTGGACGGCTAGGGCCCGGAGCAGCCTCACCAAAAAGGTCCCGTGCTCCACGTCCCCGGTCGGGGCGGGAGCACGGGACCCGTGCTGCGGAGGCAGAGGCAGAGGGGGCGGTCCCCGGTGCTACGGCCGTTCGGTCTCGCCGTCCTCGACCGGCTCCAGCGCCTCGACGGCGGGGGCCATGGCGGAAACGGGGGCGGCCGTGGCGTTCCCGGGGGCCTTCTTCCTGGTCAGGCGGAGGGCGATGGGCTCGGTGTAGCGGGCGGTGAGCGGGCCCAGGATGACCAGGATCAGGACGTACGAGGTGGCCAGCGGGCCGAGCTGGGGCTCGATGCCCGCGGTGACCGCGAGTCCGGCGATGACGATGGAGAACTCGCCGCGGGCGACCAGCGCGCCGCCCGCGCGCCAGCGGCCCTTCCCGGAGATCCCGGCCCGTCGGGCGGCCCACCAGCCGGTGGCTATCTTCGTCAGCGCGGTGACGACGGCGAGCACGAAGGCGGGCAGGATCACCGGCGGGATGGACTGCGGGTCGGTGTGCAGTCCGAAGAAGACGAAGAACACCGCGGCGAACAGGTCGCGCAGCGGGGCCAGCAGGTTGTGCGCGCCCTCGGCGGCCTCGCCGGACAGGGCGATGCCCACCAGGAACGCCCCCACGGCGGCCGACACCTGCAACTGCTGGGCGAGACCGGCGACGAGCAGGGTCAGACCGAGGACCACCAGCAGCAGTTTCTCCGCGTCGTCGCTGGAGACGAAGCGTGAGATGACCCGCCCGTAGCGGACGGCGACGAAGAGGACGAGTCCGGCGACACCGAGCGCGATGGCCAGCGTGACGCTTCCCGCGGCCAGGCTGACGCCGGCCAGCAGGGCGGTGATGATCGGCAGGTAGACCGCCATCGCCAGGTCTTCCAGCACGACGATGCTGAGGATGACCGGGGTCTCCCGGTTGCCGAGCCGTCCGAGGTCGTTGAGGACCTTGGCGATGACGCCGGAGGAGGAGATCCAGGTGACGCCGGCGAGGACCACGGCGGCGACCGGTCCCCAGCCGAGCAGCAGGGCGAGGATCGCACCCGGCACGGCGTTCAGCAGCATGTCGACCAGGCCGGCCGGGTACTGGGTCTTGAGGTTGGAGACCAGGTCACTGGCCGTGTACTCGAGGCCGAGCATGAGCAGCAGCAGGATCACGCCGATCTCGGCGCCGATCGCGACGAACTCCTCGCTCGCGCCGAGGGGCAGCAGCCCGCCCTCGCCGAAGGCCAGGCCGGCCAGCAGGTAGAGCGGGATCGGGGAGAACCGCAGGCGCCCGGCGAGGCGTCCCAGGAGACCGAGTCCGAGAATGATCGCGCCGAACTCGATCAGGAAGATCGCGGAAGAGTGCATGTGCTCATTCCCGCCCGAGGATCTCGGCGGCGTTCTCGATGCCCTCACGCGTGCCGATGACGATGAGCGTGTCACCGCCCGCCAGCCTGAAGTCGGGTGCGGGCGACGGGATCGCCTCGGCCCGGCGCAGCACGGCCACGATCGAGGAGCCGGTGTCGGTGCGGATCCTCGTCTCGCCCAGCACCCTGCCGTTCCAGTGCGAGGCGGCGGACAGTTCGATGCGCTCGGCGACCAGGCCCAGGTCGGTCGTGTGCAGCACGTTCGGGCTGTGGTGAGCGGGCATCAGCGCGTCGATCAGGGCGGCCGATTCGGCGACGTTCAGCCGCAGCGACTGGGCGCAGGCGTCCGGGTCGTCGGAACGGTAGACGTTGACCGTGCGGGCGCCGTCCCGGTGGGCGATCACGGACAGGTGCTGGTGCTCACGCGTGGTGAGATCATATTTCACGCCGATGCCCGGCAGTGGCGTGGTGCTCATCCGTGGAGCAGGCACAGCCCGTCCCCTTCCCGGTTTTCCTCTGATCATCCGTACATGGGTGAGGGCCCTCATCACACTGGCGGTCGGCCCCAAAGAGGCCATGGTGTCATCCCGCGATCTCGCCGGGATATCGGGTATCGCCACGGATGGACAACAGTTGTAGTCACCACCGATCATCCACCCGGGTGACCCCGGACGGTGCGTGCCGCGCCCTGCGCGGGGCCGGTACCGGGGCCTGGACCTGCGGCTCCGGAACCTTCGGGTCCGTCCGGCGGTGGGGTGCGGCCCATAGGGCCCATGGCGGGGGGACGCGCGCGTGGGACCATTTCTGTGACGTACCGATTCTGGAGGCATGATGAGCGGTCTGGTCGTTGCAGGAGTCGACGGATCGGCGTCGAGCTTGGCCGCGGTGGGGGCCGCGGCCGAGGAGGCCCGGCGGCGCGGGGCCGGGCTGCGGGTGGTGCATGCGTTCCTCTGGCCCGCCATGCATGTGCCGTTGGGTGCCTCGCCGCTGGGACCTCCCGAGGGCGGTCTGCGGACCATGGTCGAGAAACTGGTGGCCGAGGCGGTGGCGCACGCGAAGTCCGTGGCACCGGACGTGGAGATCTCGGGCGCCGTGGTGACGGGCGAACCCCTGACCGTGCTGGAGGCCCAGTCCCCCGACGCGGAACTCGTGGTCGTCGGATCGCGCGGCATGGGCGGTTTCGTCGGGCTTCTGGTGGGATCGACGGCGGTGCATCTGGCGAGTCACGGGCAGTGCCCGGTGCTGGCCGTGCGGGAGACGGGAGCCGCGGACGGGCCTGTGCTGGTCGGGGTCGACGGTTCCACGGCGGGCGCGAAGGCGATCGACTTCGCCTTCGCCGAGGCGTCGCTGCGCGGGGCCGAACTGGTCGCGCTGCACTCCTGGACCAGCTGGAACGCGCCCGCGCCCGCGCCGCAGGACGAGAAGGCTCCCTACGCGAGCCGGCCCGGCGAGCTGGGTGCGGCCGAGGAACGTCTGCTGTCCGAGGCGCTGTCCGGACAGCAGGAGCGGTACCCCGGTGTGAAGGTGCGACACAAGGTGGTGCACGGCGGCACGCGTGAAGCACTCATCGAGGCGAGTCGTACGGCTCAGCTGCTGGTGGTCGGGGCCCGGGGGCGGGGCGGGTTCTCCGGGCTGCTGCTCGGCTCGGTCAGCCAGGCGATGCTGCACCACGCCCACTGCCCGGTGGCGGTCGTCCGCGGCGACGGAGGGAAGGACGGGGACGCGTAAGCCTCGCGCGTGCCCTGCTTCTCCTTCCTGCTGCCCTCCGGGGCCCCCTTCCTGCTCGTTCACGCGCCATGTGTGCGTGGACGAGCAGGAGTTCGCATGTGGTGTTTCGTCTCCGCCTGCGGGTACTCAGGACGTACCCGGCATGGGCGGGAGTGAGCGGTGAACGACACGGTGATCGTCGGCGTGGACGGGTCGCCGTCCAGCCTCGCAGCGGTGGACGTCGCGGCCCATGAAGCGTGCCTGCGCGGCGCGGAGCTGCGGATCGTGCACGCCTTCAGCCACTCCGCCGACCTGGACCCGATGATCCACGGCGTCCTGGCTCAGGCCGAACAGCGGGCCCGTGACCGGGTGCCGGGCCTGGAGGTGGCCAGGACCGTGGCGTCCGGAGAGACCCTGACGGTGCTGCGGAGCGAGTCGCGCCACGCGGTGCTGGCGGTGGTCGGCGGGCGGGGCCACACCCGGTTCGGGGATCTGCTGCTGGGCTCGACGGTCGTACGGCTGGCCGCCCACGCGCACTGCCCGGTCATGGTGGTCCGGGGCCGGCCCGATCCACGGGGACCCGTGCTGCTCGCCGTGGACGGTTCGCCCGCCGGGGCCGCGGCAGGCGAGTTCGCCTTCGCCGAAGCGGCACTGCGAAAAGCCCCGCTGATCGCGCTGCATGTGTGGAACACCTGGAGCGAGCCGACACCGTACGAGGGCCCGGGCGACCCGCTGAACGTGGTGGTCGACCTGGACCGGCTCCGCGAGAAGCACCGGCACCGGCTGGAGGAGGTGGTGGCCCCTTGGCGGGCCGCGCGCCCGAAGGTGCCCGTGGAACTGCGGCTCGAGCGGTTCCGGGTCCGGCACGCGCTGCTCGACGCCGCCGAGGAAGCCCGGTTGGTGGTGGCCGGGGCCCGGGGGCACGGCGGATTCACCGGGATGCTGCTGGGTTCGGTGAGCCAGGCGCTGCTGCACCACGCGGACTGCCCGGTCACCGTCGTTCGCGGCGAACGGTGAGCAGTGATCCGTCGACGGCACGACAGGACGAGGGCACGATGGGACCATGTACACGACGCGGGTCTCCGGTCAGGTGAACGCTCCCCGTCCGGCCGTCTACCGGGCGCTGGTGAGCGCGGACGCGATCGCGCGGTGGCGGGTGCCGCCGGGCATGCGGGGCGAGGTGCACGAGTTCGAGGCGCGTGAGGGCGGCAGGTTCCGGATGTCGCTCACGTACGACGCACCGGACGCGGTCGGCAAGTCGGCCGCGCACACCGACACGTACCACGGCGGCTTCGCGCGGCTCGTGCCGGACGAGCTGGTGGTGGAGGTGCTCGAGTTCGAGGCCGAGAACCCGGCGCTGCGCGGCACGATGACCATGACGACCACGCTCACCGACGCCGGCGGCGGCACCGACGTCCTGGTGGTCCACGAGGGCGTCCCCGACGCCGTGCCCGCCGCGGACAACGAGGCGGGGGCCCGCTGGGCCCTGACGCAGCTGGCCCGGTTCGTGGAGTCGGGCGGCGCCGCTTCCTCCTGAAGCCGCCCGCCCCGGCCTCGCCGGGCTCTCCGGACTCCTCGGCATGTCCGGAATCCCCGGACATGCGCGCGCTCTCCGCGCCCTCCTGACCCTCCTGCGGAAACCGCTCCGGGGCGGGTCCCGCAGGAAGGGCCGCGCTCAGTTCCCCACGCCGAGGCCCGACATGAACTCGGCCGGGTAACGGTCGCCGCGTGCCGAGCCCGGGGGCACCGCCTTCTCGATCTCCGCGAGGCCGGCCGCGGTGAGGTCCAGCTCCATCGCGGGCAGCGCCTCCTGCTGGACTGCGAAACCCTGGTCACGCCCGACCAGGGTCAGCTGCTGCTGGTCCTCACCCCTGCGGACGCCGAGGCGCGCGAGCGGCTGGACCTGCTGCGGGTGCTCGGCACGGAGGAGTTCCCCACGGGCACGACGGGGGCAACGGAGGCAGGGACAGCGGAGACGGGGCCGGCGGGCACGACGGGGGCACCAGGGGCGTCGGACACACCTACGCGGTGAAGCGCCGGGGAGGAGCCCCGTTCCGGCTCACCGGCCTCCGAGGAAGCTCAGCCTGACCCGGCGGTCCGGGTTGTCGCGGTTCGTGTCGACCAGACACACGGACTGCCAGGTGCCCAGCTCCAGTTGTCCGCCCAGTACGGGCAGGGTGGCGTGCGGCGGGACGAGCGCGGGCAGGACGTGGTCGCGGCCGTGTCCGGGGCTGCCGTGACGGTGCTGCCAGCGGTCGTCGGCCGGCAGCAGGCTGTGCAGGGCGGCCAGGAGGTCGTCGTCGCTGCCCGCACCGGTCTCGATGACGGCGATGCCGGCGGTGGCGTGCGGCACGAAGACGTTGAGCAGTCCGTCACGGCCGGCCGCCACCTCGTGCAGGAAGGACTCGCAGTCACGGGTGATGTCGGCGATCCGCTCCACGGAGCCGGTGGCGACGTTCAGGACCCGGGTGTTGAAGGCATCTGACATACGTTCCATCCTGGCCCATGGGCGGGAGATCGGTGGGACCCGCAGCCCTCGGAGGGACGGCACGGCCCGCGGGAAGAGGTGCGCCCTCAACAGCGTTGGTAGAAAAGTGAACTACATGAGCGAGGTTGCGGTGCCCGAGGACCAGACCTCCGAGGTCGGGACGGCCGAGGTCCAGTCGGTCGTGGTAGGCGCCGGGCAGGCAGGGTTGTCCAGCGCCTATCACCTGCGGCGCACCGGGTTCGAGCCGGAGCGCGACTTCGTGGTGCTCGACCACAACCCGGGCCCCGGTGGGGCCTGGCGGCACCGCTGGCCCTCGCTCACGTACGACAAGGTGCACGGGATGCACGCGCTGCCCGGCATGGAACTCACGGACGCCGATCCGGCCCGGCCGTCCTCCGAGGTCGTCACCGGGTACTTCGACCGCTACGAGCAGACGTTCGGCCTGCGGGTACGGCGGCCGGTGAAGGTGCGGACGGTCCGGGAGGGCACCGGCGGGCGGCTGCTCGTGGAGACCTCGGCGGGCACCTGGTCGACGCGGACGCTGATCAACGCCACCGGCACCTGGGACCGGCCGTTCTGGCCGCACTACGAGGGCCAGGAGACGTTCCGGGGGCGGCAGTTGCACACCGCCCAGTACCCGGGCCCCCAGGCGTTCGCCGGTCAGCGGGTCGTCGTGGTGGGAGGAGGTGCCTCGGCCACCCAGCATCTGATGGAGATCGCCCCGTACGCGGCGGACACCACCTGGGTGACCCGACGGCCCCCGGTCTACCGCGAGGGCCCCTTCGACCAGGACGCGGGACGGGAGGCCGTGGCGCTGGTCGAGGAGCGGGTGCGGCAGGGGCTGCCGCCGCGCAGTGTCGTCTCGGTGACGGGGCTGCCGCTGACCGACACGATCCGCCGGAACATCGCCAACGGGGTGCTGGACCGGCAGCCGATGTTCGACCGGCTCACACCGGCGGGCGTGGAGTGGAAGGACGGGCGGCAGGTGGCGGCCGACGTCGTCCTGTGGGCCACCGGGTTCCGTCCGGCCGTCGATCACCTCGCCCCGCTGCGGTTGCGGGAACCCGGTGGCGGCATCCGGGTCGAGGGCACCCGGGCGGTCGCCGATCCGCGCGTCCACCTCGTCGGCTACGGTCCCTCTGCCAGCACCGTCGGCGCCAGCCGCGCCGGGCGTGCGGCCGTACGGGACATCAGGCGCCTGCTGGCGAAGGAGCGCGTCACGGTCTGAGGCGGACGGCCGAGGAGCACACCACGGTCCGACGCGGACGACCGGTGCCGGGTCGTCTCATTTCTCCGCCGGCTGTTCCTGCTTCCCCCTTCGCTCTTTCTGCTGCCGCGCGGTGAACTCGGCGACGTCGCTCCGGTGTTCCTTGTAGTCGGCGGTGAAGCGGGTGTCGCCCGGCTTGACCGTGACGAAGTACAGCCAGTCGCCCGGCGTCGGATTGATCGCCGCGCGCATCGCCTCCTCACCGGGGTTGTCGATCGGAGTGGGCGGCAGCCCCATGCGTGTATAGGAGTTGTAGGGACTGGCGGCCTCGATGTCCGTCTCCTTGGCGCCGGGCGTCGAACGGCCCAGGGCGTAGTCGACCGTCGAGTCCATCTGCAGCGGCATCCCGCGCTCCATGCGGTTGAAGATCACCCGGGCCACCTTGCCCATGTCGGCCTTGGTGGACGCCTCGGCCTGGACGATGCTCGCGATGGTGACGGCCTGGTAGACGTTCATCGCGTTGCGCTGCGCACCGGCGGCGACCGGGGCTCCGTTGAACTTCTTGTTGGCCGTCTCGACCATCAGCGCCAGCAACTGCTCCGGTGTCGCCTTCTCCTTCAGCGGATACGTCCCCGGGAAGAGGTACCCCTCCGGGTTCCCGTCGGCGTCGGCCGGCAACTTGAGGTCGGCCTTCGCGAGGGACTTCTTCGTGCTCCCCGCGGGCAGTCCGAGGGCCTTGTCGACGGCCGCGTACACCTGGCTCGCCCGTCGGCCCTCCGGAATCACCAGGGTCGTGGGGCGGGGGTCGCCGTCGCCGCCCAGGACGAGCAGGGGCACCGCCACGGCGGTACCGGCCACGACGGCCCCGGTCGCGACGAGGGCGAGCCGCCCCCTGCGCGTCAGTCGGATCGTGCTTCGTGACGGAGTGTTCGTCTGCATGCGGGCACGGTAACCCGCATATCGCCACAAACCTGGCATATTTTCATCTTGTCGGCTCCAATTGGGCGTCCCTGCGGACGAGGGCCGCGTACCGCCCGTCCCGCTCCAGAAGTTCCTCGTGCGTGCCGCGTTCGACCGCGCGTCCCGCATCGAGCACCACGATCTGGTCGGCGCCGCGGACGGTGGAGAGCCGGTGGGCGATGGTGAGCGTGGTCCGGTCGGCCGACAGCGCGTCGATGGCCTGCTGGACGGCGGCCTCGGTACGGGTGTCGAGCGCGCTGGTGGCCTCGTCGAGGACGAGCACGGGCGGGTCACGCAGAATGGTCCGGGCGATCGCCAGGCGCTGCTTCTCACCGCCGGAGAAGCGGTGGCCGCGCTCCCCCACGACGGTGTCGTACCCGTCGGGCAGGGCGGCGATGTGGTCGTGGATCTGCGCTGCCCGGGCCGCCCCGTGGAGTTCCTCGTCCGTGGCGTCGGGCTTCGCGAACCGCAGGTTGTCGGCCACGGAGGCATGGAAGAGGTACGTCTCCTGGGAGACGACGCCGACCGCGCGCGCCAGGGTGTCGAAGTCGAGGTCGCGCACGTCGACCCCGTCGAGCGTGACCCGGCCCCCGGTGACGTCGTACAGCCGTGGCACGAGGTGGCCCAGCGTGGACTTGCCGGCGCCGGTCGAACCGACCACCGCGAGGCTGGTGCCGGCGGGGACGGTGATGTCGATGCCGTCGAGGACGGGGCCGCCCTTGCCGTCGTAGCCGAAGGTGACGTTCTCGAACCGGACCTCGCCACCGACCCGGTCGAGGTGGACCGGGTCCGCGCGCTCGGTGATGTCCACGGGGAGGTCGAGATACTCGAAGATGCGCTGGAACAGCGCGAGCGAGGCCTGGATCTGGACCCCGGTCGACAGCAGGCTCACGGCCGGCCTGAACAGACCCTGCTGGAGCGAGACGAAGGCGACGATCGTCCCGATGGATACCCCGGGCCCGCTCGTGCTCAGGGCGATGCCCGCGGTCCAGTAGATGACGGCGGGCATGGCGGCCATGACGATCGTGATGACGGCCATGCGCCAGCGGCCGGCCATGTTCGACCGCACCTCCAGGTCCACCAGACGGTCGGACTCTTCGGCGAAGGCACTGGTCAGCGAGTCGGATCGGCCCATGGTGCGGCCCAGCAGGATGCCGCTGACCGACAGCGACTCGGTGATCGTGGCCGCCATCGAGGCCATCTGCTTCTGACGCTGGGTGGTGATCTTCTTGCGTTCGTTGCCGACACGACGGCTGATCCACACGAAGGCCGGCAACAGGAGCAGCGAGACGACGGTCAGCCGCCAGTCGAGGACGAGCATCGCGACGACGGTGGCGACGACGCTGGTGAGGTTGGAGACCAGGGAGGTCGCCGTGGAGGTCACGGTGGCCTGCATGCCGCCGATGTCGTTGGCGATGCGGGACTGGACCTCGCCGGTGCGGGTGCGGGTGAAGAAGGCGAGCGACATGCGCTGGAGCCGGTCGTAGACGGCGGTGCGCAGATCGTGCATCACGCGCTGGCCGACGGTCGTGGAGATCAGTGTCTGGAGCACTCCGAAGACACTGGTGAGGACGGCGCTGAGGATCATGCCGAGGGCCAGCAGGCTGAGCAGTCCGGTGCGGCCCTCGGGGATCGCGACGTCGAGGATCGCCTTGAGCAGGAACGGGGTGGCGACCGAGACGAGGGACGCCGCTCCGACCAGCAGACCGACGATCGCGAGGCGGCCCCGGTAGGGGCGGAACAGCCGCAGGATGCGGCGCACCTGCCGGGGCTGTTCCTCGACGCCCGCGGGTGCGCTCCAGGCGGGTTCATGGTCGGTGTGCATGGTCTCCTTCGAGGGCTCGGGGGCGGGAAGCCGGGCACGGGAGCCCGGGGCCGCCCCGGGTCGGTCAGGGGAACGCCGGGACAGCGGAGCCTAGCTCATTGTTACCTATGCTCACAATGAACGGCATGCTGATATTGTTCCGCACATGACCACCCCCGACCCCGACGGCCTGCTGGCCGAGCAGCTGCTTCGGCTGACCCTCCGGATGCACCGCATCCAGAAACGCCATCTGGTGCGGCGCGAGCTGGGCATCACCCCGGCCCAGTCCCGGCTGCTGCGCAGCCTCGCCCACTATGCCTCGCCGCCCCGCATGGCCGACCTGGCCGAACGGCTGGAGGTCGTGCCGCGCGCCGTGACCACGCTGGTCGACGGGCTGGAGGCCGGCGGCAAGGTGCGGCGGGTGCCCGATCCGGCCAATCGGCGGGTGATCCGGATCGAACTCACCGACGACGGACACGCGGCCCTGCGGGAGCTGCACGCCGCGCGCAGGGCCGCCGCGGAGGAGATCCTGGCTCCGCTGGGGGAGGAGCAGCGCGAGGTTCTCGGCGCGCTGCTGAACACGCTGGTCGACGGGACGGCCGCCACCCCGCAGCACCGCGACGCGTCCTGCTGAGCCACCGCGCGGGGACCTGTTCCGAAGCCCCGTGGCGTCGTCGGCCGGTGTGCCGCGAGGTTCCCGTCGGGCACATCGAGCCGGTTCCGTGCGACGGCGTGAAAAATCGTTTGCTTCGCGGCACACAGCAGCGTCAACCTGTCACGGTTTGCTGTCGCCGCCGTCCGAGGACGGCGCGCGGCCCCACCTCCGCGAGCCACTGGGACGTCATGCAGATCCAAGACCTTCCGTATCCCGACCCGGGCGTGCCCGACGCCCGCTCGGGCCCCCGATTCCTGCGGTGGCTCTTTTGGAATCAGCTCTCGGGCCAGCTCAAGTCCCTGGCTTGGGGACTGCTCCACTTCGCCTCCGTCGCCTCGCTCCCGTTCTGTGTGGGCATCGGCGTCCAGGCCGCCGTCGACCGTTCCGGCACCCGGCTCGCCCTGGCCGGCGGGCTCATGGCCCTGGCCTGCGCGGGCAACGCGATCGGCGACACCTTCCTGCACCGGGCCGCCGTCACCAACTGGATCACCGCGGCCGCCCGTGTCCAGCAGCTGCTGGCCCGCAGGACCGCGACCCTGGGTTCCGCACTGACCCGGCGCGTCGCGGCCGGCGAGGTCGTGGCCGTCTCCACCGGTGACGTCGAGAAGATCGGCTGGTTCGTCGAGGCCCTGTCCCGGTTCACCGCGGCCGTGGTCACCATCGTGCTGGTCTGCGTCGGCCTGCTTCTCTACCAGCCCGCGCTCGGGGTGGTCGTCGTCGTGGGCCTGCCCCTGCTGGCGCTCGCGGTCCTGCCGCTGCTGCCCCACGCCACCCGGCGGGCCGACGTCCAGCGGGAGAAGGCCGGCCGGGCCACGGAACTCGCCTCGGACACCGTCGCCGGACTGCGCGTGCTGCGCGGCATCGGCGGTGAGCAACTGTTCCTCGACCGTTACCGCCGTGCGTCCCAGGAAGTCCGCCACGCCGCCGTGCGCAGTGCCCGGATGTGGTCCCTGATCGCCGCGATCCAGGTGTTGCTGCCGGGAATCCTGCTGATCACGGTGGTCTGCTACGGCGTTCATCTGGCCCGTCAGGGGCGGATCGCCGTGGGTGAACTGGTCACCGTCTACAGCTCGGTGATGCTGCTCGCGTATCCTCTGCGCCACTTCGAGGAGATCGCGATGGCCTATTCCTTCTCCCGGCCGTCGGCCAAGCGCGCTGCGCGGGTGCTGTCGCTGGAGCGGGCCATGGACACCGCCGGTACGCGCGGCCCCGAGCGGCCTTCCGGCGACCTGTACGATCCGGCGACCGGTCTGCTCGCCCCGGCGGGCCGGCTCACCGCGGTGGTGTGCGGGGATCCGGACGCGGCGGGACACCTCGCCGAACGGCTCGGCGGACACGCGGCGCACACCACGCACGCCGCGCGGGACGGCTCGGTGCTGCTCGGCGGTGTGCCGCTCGACGAGCTGCCGCTGGACTCCGCGCGCGGCTCCGTCCTCGTCCAGGACAAGGATCCGGTGCTGCTGTCCGGCACGCTGCGCGAACTGCTCGACGTACCCGCGTCCGGGGCCGTCCAAGCGCGCGAGGCGCTGGACGCCGCGCAGTGCCGGGACGTACTGGCGGCGCTGGTGCAGGGTTCGCTCGACACCGCGGACCCGATGGACGCGCAGCTCACCGAGCGCGGACGGTCCCTCTCCGGCGGCCAGCGGCAGCGGCTGTCGCTGGCCCGGTCGCTGGTCACCGACCCGGAGGTCCTCGTCCTGGACGAACCGACCTCCGCCGTCGACTCGCACACCGAGGCCCGGATCGCCGAGGGCCTGCGGGAACTGCGGTCGGGCCGTACGACCGTGGTCTTCACCTCGTCGCCCCTGCTGCTGGACCGGGCGGACCAGGTGGTCTTCCTGCACGACGGGACGGTCGTGGCCGTCGGCGGCCACCGCGAGCTGGTGCGTACCGAGCCCCGGTACCGGGCCGTGGTGACCCGCGAGACGGAGGCCGGGACCGGCACGAGGGCCGAGACGAAGAACGGGGCACGGGTCGGGACGGACGACCTGGCCGACCTGGACCAGCTCATGGAGATCGAGGAGACAGCATGATCGGCGTGGCGCCACCGGCCTACGACCCGGCGGCCCCGACCACGGCCGGCACCCTGCCCGTGGGCGCGCCCGCCACCGTCCGTGCCTATGTGGGCGAGCTGCTCCGCAGGCATCGCAGGGCCTTCGTGCTTCTGATCGCGGTGAACACCGTCGCGGTGATCTCCTCGATGGTCGGCCCGTATCTGCTGGGCGGTCTGGTGGAGCGCGTCCCGGACCGCACACGGGAGCTCCACCTGGGGCTCACCGCCGCGCTGTTCGTGCTGGCGCTGGTCGTCCAGGCGGTGTTCGTGCGGCAGGTGCGGCTGCGCGGGGCGATGCTCGGTGAGCGGATGCTGGCCGATCTGCGTGAGGACTTCCTGGTGCGGTCGGTCGGGCTGCCGCCCGGTGTGCTGGAGCGGGCCGGGACGGGTGATCTGCTGTCCCGGATCACGACCGACATCGACCGGCTCGGCAACGCGATGCGTGAGGCCGTGCCCCAGCTGGCCATCGGTGTGGTGTGGGTGGTGCTGCTGCTGGGCGGCCTGATCGTCACGGCACCCGAACTGGCTCCGGCCGTGCTGGTCGCCGTTCCGCTGCTGGTGGCCGGCTGCCGCTGGTACTTCCGGCGGGCACCGGCCGCGTACCGCTCCGAGGCCGCCGGGTACGCCGCCGTGGCCGCGGCGCTCGCCGAGACCGTGGACGCGGGACGGACCATCGAGGCACACCGCCTCAGCGAGCGCCGGGTGGCGCTGTCGGACCAGCGGGTCGAGGAGTGGACGGCCTGGGAGCGCTACACGCTGTGGCTGCGGTCGGTGCTCTTCCCCGTCATCAACATCACCCATGTGACCGTGCTCGGCTCGGTGCTGATGATCGGCGGTGTCTTCGTCCTGCAGGGCTGGATCGGTGTCGGTCAGCTGACGACCGGAGCGCTGCTGGCGCAGATGCTCGTCGACCCGGTGGGCCTGATCCTGCGCTGGTACGACGAGTTGCAGGTGGCCCAGGTGTCGCTGGCCCGGCTGGTCGGGGTCCGGGACATCGAGCCCGCCGCCGGTGACGCCGCCCTGGTGCCCGACGGACGCCATGTGCACGCCGAGCGGGTGCACTTCGGCTACCACGAGGGCGTCGACGTGCTGCGCAAGGTGTCGCTCGAGGTCGCGCCCGGCACCAGGCTGGCTCTGGTCGGCCCCTCCGGCGCGGGCAAGTCCACCCTGGGACGACTGCTCGCCGGGATCTACGCACCCCGGGACGGCACGGTGACCCTGGGCAGCGCCGAGCTGTCCCGGATGACCGCGGAACACGTCCGTACCCATGTGGCCCTGGTCAACCAGGAGCACCACGTCTTCGTGGGTTCCCTGCGCGACAACCTGCGGCTCGCCCGGACGGGTGCCGAGGACGCCGAGTTGTGGGCGGCGCTCGGCGCGGTCGACGCGGACGGCTGGGCACGTGCGCTCGACGACGGTCTCGACAGTGAGGTCGGCTCGGGCGGGCTGGCGCTCACCCCGGCCCAGGCGCAGCAGATCGCCCTGGCCCGCCTGGTCCTGGCCGACCCGCACACGCTGGTGCTGGACGAGGCGACCTCGCTGCTCGACCCCCGCGCGGCCCGGCACCTGGAACGTTCGCTGGCCCGTGTCCTCGACGGCCGCACCGTCGTCGCCATCGCCCACCGCCTGCACACCGCCCATGACGCGGACGTCATCGCCGTCGTCGAGGACGGCCGCATCAGCGAGCTGGGCAGCCACGACGAGCTGGTCGCGGCGGACGGCGCGTACGCGGCACTGTGGCGCTCCTGGCACGGGTGAGTGCCTGGAGGATGCGCAGGTCTGGTCCCAGGCTTGCACGGAGCAGTCGGCCGGGCAACCAGAAAGTGCCTCTGACCAGCGAGAACAGGGATTGTCCAGGTCCATGTTCCCGCTGGTTCCAGAGGCACTTTGCAGGTGAAGCAGCCTGTCGGGTCCTGCCCGCATGTCCTTTCGCCTCCGCCCCGGCGGTCTCCCGGCTGATCGACAGCCTTGCCCCTTCGGGCGAGAAGGCGCCGACCGCGGTCCGCGGCACACGTTGCGAAGTCCGCCAACGGGTCTGGTCGTTCGCCGGCGGCCGGGCTCCGGATGCCGACCACATCGCCACCGCCCGCCTCTTCCCGGCCCCACTGCCGGAACAGCACCGACGGGGACGGCGGACGCTGATCCGCTGCGACTTCGGCGGTACGGTACCCATGAGTTCGCGACCTGACTCGCCCGGCGCGGACGCCGGCTGTCCTGCTCGATCGGCATGGTGATCAGCACGTCGGACCGACGTCGCGCGGATCGTCCTCCGGCGTCGGGGAACCCGGCGACCTCGTGGGCCGCGTCGTGTGCCGGCCGTCCGACGCCGATGAGCGTGGCGGAGGCCGGGCCCGTCCAGTCACCGTAGCCGAGGAGTGCAGCCGAGGCTCCTCCACGGAGCGGGTGCCCTGGGTGGCGATGCGGCCGCGCGGGCCGCGCGGGCCGCGCAGGCCCAGGGGCGACGGGTGCGGGAGGGCCGGCCGGAAGCCGGTGCACCGGATCACCACGTCGGCGGGCGTCCTCGTACCGTCGGCCCGGACGGCGCCGTCGAGGCGGAGGAACATGGGCGAGGCCTTGAGGAGCCCGGCGTCCCGGGCCTCGCGCACCGGCGGTACGGCGACGATGTCACCCAGTGAAGCGCGGTATCGCGGCTGCACCCGGCCGAGGGCCGGTGTCGCCGGGCTGGCGACCACCGGATCCAGCATGATCCTCAGGCAATGACTCACGGTCGGCTGCCGGAAGCCCAGGCAGTCGGCGAGGTCTCACACGGGCTTCGCCGTCCGGCGCACGCTCGATGACGCGGAAGATCCGCAGCCGGGCGGGGCGGCGATGGCCTTGGGGATGAGGGCCGGACACTCGGCCTCGTCCCGTTCGACGAGCAGGCGTGCGAGGCCGGGACCACAGGTCTCAGCCGTGGTCCGTCCGCTTCCCCCGCGGCGCGGGGGACGGTGTGGTGGGCCGCGCGCGGGCCCCCCGGTCCCACGGGCGGTGGGTGGTGTGGGTTATAGACAACTTCAGCAGGCGCCGAAACAATATGTGGTGATATC